>DLKD01000032.1 GCA_002477755.1 Gordonia sp. UBA7599 | reverse complement strand
TGGTGATCGAGTCGTCCACGATTCCTTCGGCGCGGCGCTTGGCGAGCCGGTTCTTCTGCGGCACCACCGTGTAGCGGGGGTCGTTGGCGGCGTGAATGCCGGCGTGCAGCACACCGAACCGGGTCAGCGCCGAGGCGGTCAGCAACGTGACACCCGACAGTGCGGCGACCGTCCGGTTGCGGCCGCCGACCAACGCCGCCAGGCCGCCGATCGCGACCAGCCGCTTGCTCCACTCCAGCAGCTTGCCGGGCGTGCCCTGGTGCAGCGGTTCGGCCGCCACCGGATCCATGGAGTGCTCCATCAACTCGGTGGCCGCCAGTTCGCACGCCGAGCCGATCACGGCCAGCGCCCGCGCCGGCCCGGCGTCTTCGACCGGGGTGGTGATCATGCCCAACCCGCCCGCGGCCAGGCTCGCCGAACTGACGAAGACGAAAGGCAGATCGCGGTGCGCGGCGTGCCAGGTCGGCATCGCGGTGTCCCCGAGCAGCACCGCCGTGTACGCGGCCAGCGGTGCGCCCATCAGGCCGGCGCCGAGCCCGGACATCGGTTCCGCGGTCCGCAGCACCGGCCGCAACGGACCGAGAGGCAGTCGGTCGCCGGTCATCCGGTCCACCTCGCCGACGGCGGCAACGCCGACGAGTCCGCTGTACCCCGTCAGAATCCAGGAGCCGACACTCATCGGTGAGGTGACCTTGAAGGTGCGCATCATGTGCAGAAAGCGTTCGGGACGGCCGAGGTCCGCCACCAGCGCAAGGGCGCCCAGCGACGCGGCACCCAGCCCGGCAAGACGGGTGTTTCGGCGCAGGGTCTCCCGGCCGGTGAGCTGAGCTCCGGCCCCCAGCACCGCAGATCCGCCGGCCACGCCGCCGAGGAACAGGTAGAGGCCGATGGGCCACTCCCACGGCGGTGCCTTCACCACCGGGCGACCGTAGTAGCCGTGCTCGTCGAGTTTGGCCACCTCCACTGTCGGCACCATCAGATCGGCGCCCCGGCTCCACCCGGATCCCTTGCGGCCCTTGTCCTTCCGGCCGCCTCGACGATCGGGCCGAGGCGGCCGGAACTGGTCGTACTCGGAGCTGGTCATCGGCGCCGGTCCCTCGATGAACCCAGGAACGAGACGGCCGCTGCGGCGGCCATTCCCGCCACCGCGAGCCCGGCCCGCTTGTACATGGTCGGCAGATCTGCTGTCGGCACCCGCGGATCCGGCGGCAGTCCGTACACCTCCGGCTCATCGAGCAGGAGGAACACCGAACCGGTGCCGCCCACGCCGTCGTTCTCGTTGGCTCCGTACAGCCGCGCTTCGGTCATGCCGGCCGTGTGCAGCTGCGCCACCCGGTCGTGCGCCTTGGCGACCATCTCCGCCCGATCACCGAACGAGATCGACGTCGTCGGACAGGTCTTGGCGCAGGCCGGGGTCTCGTTCGCGCGCAGGCGGTCGTAGCAGAGAGTGCACTTCTGCGCGACGCCCCGCTTCGGCACAGCGGGCTGCTCACCTTTGCGCTCGCCGTCGCGAGTGGTCGGCGCGACGGTGCCATCGCTGCGCCGCTCGACCACGCCGAACGGGCAGCCCGCCACGCAGGTTCCGCAGCCGTTGCAGATGTCCGACTGCACCACCACGGTCCCGAACTCGGTGCGCATCATCGCGCCGGTCGGGCACACGTCGAGGCAGCCGGCGTGCGTGCAGTGTTTGCACACGTCCGACGACATCAGCCAGCGAAACTCGGGCGTGTCCGGAGGTGTCGAGTCCCCGGTGGGTTCGGCGGCGGCAGGCTCGGCGTCGACCCTCGTGCGCAACTGCGGCATTCCCAGCCCGACGAGCCGCGCGCCGGATTCACGTGCGGTCTCGATCCGCTCGGCATCCTGCTCGATGAAGGCGACGTGACGCCAGGTACTGGCGCCCAGCGCCACCGAATTGTCGTACGACATCCCGGTGAACTCCAGGTCGCCGTCGCGCGGATTGCCATTCCACTCCTTGCACGCCACCTCGCAGGCTTTGCAGCCGATACAGATCGACGTGTCGGTGAAGAAGCCGCGCCGCTCCTCGAGTATCGGCCAGGCGGCGTCGGCGCTCGGGTCGGTGGGGCCGGTCAACTGTCCCATTGCCGGTCTCCTTCCTGCACCCGGGGTCCATCGGCATCGTCGGTCGCAGTCACTCTCTCATTGTCCGTCTCCATCGTGACACCCGCGCGTCGCTGGTACTCACGAACCAGATCGAGTGCGGCGCCACCCCGCGGACGCCGGCCGGCGATCATTGCACATGACCCGACCTTGGACTCCTGGATGAACACGTTGGGGTCCATCGTGACGCCGATCAGGTCGTTCGCCGCGTCACCGGTGACGACGGCGTCACCGCCCTGCCCCCAGTGATACGGCAGACCGATCTGGTGGACCGCGCGCCCGTTGATGTCGAGCGGCCGCAGCCGGTCGGTGACCAGCACCCGCGCCTCGATCGCCGCGCGGGGCGAGATGATCGTCGCCCAGCCCTCGTTGACCACTCCGACCTCCGCGGCCAGTGCCGGTGAGATCTCACAGAACATTTCCGGCTGCAGTTCCGCGAGATAGGGCGACCATCGACTCATTCCGCCAGCCGTGTGGTGCTCGGTGAGCCGGTAGGTCGTGAAGACGTACGGGTACACCTCCACCCCCGGGTCGCCGGCGCTGGGCGCATCCAGATTGTCCGCGCGCGGCATCATCACGCGAGCCGGCGCCTGCTGCTGCTGGTACAGCGCATTGCGTACCGGCGACTCCTGCGCCTCGTAGTGCGTGGGCAGCGGACCGTCGACCAGCCCGCTCGGTGCGAAGAGCCAGCCCTTGCCGTCGGACTGCATGATGAACGGGTCGTCGCCACCGATCGCATCGGCGCCTATCGCACCGGGCTCCGGCTGCCGCCCTGGCGGGGTCGTCGCCGGGAAGTCGGGAATGTCGTCGCCGATCCAGCGGCCGGCCGCTTCGTCCCACCAGACGTACTTCTTGCGCTCACTCCACGGACGGCCCTGCCGATCGGCGGAGGCACGGTTGTAGAGGATCCGGCGATCGGCCGGCCATACCCATCCCCACTCCGATTGGGTCACGCTGGGGCCGCCCTGCGGTTCCCGGCGGGCCGCCTTATTGACGCCGCCCGCGGCGACGCCGGTATAGATCCAGCACCCGGCCAAGGTCGAGCCGTCTGCTTTGAGCTGGGTGTACGAGTCCAGCGGGGCGCCCGCGTCGGGCCCCGTCGCATACCGCCCGTTGATCTCGACGAGCACCGCTTCGGGGTCGATGTCACCGTGGTCGTTCACTGGATAATCCCAGGTCATATCTAAGATCGGCCGATCACGCGGATCGTCCGAATCAGCCAGTCGCGCCCGGATCCGTACGCCCAGATCGTGGTAGAAGTCCAGTTCGCTCTGTGCGTCTCCGGGGGGCGACACCGCCTGGTGCCGCCACTGGACCATGCGTTGGGTCTGTGTGAAGCTGCCCGACTTCTCCACGTGCGTCGCGGCAGGCAGGAAGAACACCTCGGTGCCGATCTCCTCGGTCTTGAGTTCGCCTGACGCGATCTCCGGTCCGTCCTTCCACCAGGTCGCGCTCTCGATCATGTTGAGGTCGCGCACCACGAGCCACTTGAGTTTGGCCATCGCCAGGCGCTGCTGACGGGCGTTCGCCGAACCGACGGCCGGGTTCTGGCCGATGATGAAGTAGCCGTCGACCTGGCCCTCCAGCATGTTCACGACCGTCTGGTAGGTCCCCGCCGGGCCGTTGAGGCGGGGCAGGTAGTCGTAGGCCCAATCGTTCTCCGCGGTCGCCGCATCACCCCACCACGCCTTGAGCAGGCTGACGGTGTAGGCGTCGGCGTATGCCCAGTAGCCCTTTCCGGTGACCGGGGTGACCGCCCGCACGTAATCGGCGAAGGTGTCGTGTTTACCCACTGACGGCATCGGCAGATATCCCGGCAGCAGATTGAACAGGGTCGGGATGTCGGTCGACCCCTGGATGCTGGCGTGACCCCGCAGCGCCATGATGCCGCTGCCCGGGCGTCCGACATTGCCTAGCAGAAGTTGCAGGATGCCCGCGGTGCGGATCACCTGAGCACCCATCGTGTGCTGGGTCCAGCCGGTCGCGTACCCGAAACAACCGGTGCGCTCGGGGCCGGAATTGTCGGTCAGCGACCGCGCCAAGTAGTCGAAATCGGCCGCCGAGACGCCGCACATCTGCTCGACCATGTCCGGCGTGTAGCGGGCGAAGTGCCGCTTGAGGAGCTGGAACACCGACTGCGGATCGGTGAGCGTCTCGTCCCGGCCGCCCGAGTACTGCCAACTGGCCGTGTCATACGTTCCGGTCTCCGGGTCGAAGCCGGAGAACAGTCCGTCGAGGTCTTCGGGGCCGACGAAATCGGCGTCGATCAGAGCTGCCGCGTTGGTGTACGCGACGACGTAATCGTGGAAGTGCTTGTCATGGGTCAGCACGTAGTTGATCAACCCACCGAGCAGCACGATGTCCGAACCCACCCGCATCGGGATGTGTTTGTCGACCACCGCTGAGGTCCGTGTGAAACGCGGATCGACGTGAATCACGCGTGCACCGCGGGCCTTCGCTTCAGCGACCCACTGGAATCCGACGGGGTGCGCCTCCGCCATGTTGCCGCCCATGAGCACAATGCAGTCGGCATTGGCCATGTCCTGCAGGGACTGGGTGGCGCCACCGCGGCCAAACGAGGCTCCCAGACCGGGAACCGTGGCGGAGTGTCAAATGCGGGCCTGATTCTCGATCTGGATGGCCCCGGCCGCGGTGAAGAGCTTTTTGATCAGATAGTTCTCTTCGTTATCCAGCGTGGCGCCGCCCAGCGAGGCGATTCCAAGGGTGTGCCGCAGCGGCCTCCCGTGCTCATCGGTGTCGCGCCAGTGCTCGCGGCGCGCTTGGATGAATCGATCCGCGATCATGTCGATCGCGCGGTCGCGGTCGAGATCCTGCCAGTCGGTGGCATACGGTGCGCGATAGCGAACCTTGGTCTGCCGCAAGGGACTGTTGACCAACTGCTCGCTCGATGAGCCCTTCGGACACAATCGGCCCCGTGAAATCGGCGAATCCTCGTCACCCTCGATGGCGATGACACGCTCGTCCTTGACATACACCTTCTGGCCGCATCCGACAGCGCAGAAGGGACAGACGCTCTGAGCGACACGATCGGCCGAGACCAACCGGGACTCGAGGGCTTTGGTGCGTGGCGATTCGACTGCAGGACCGCGCCCGAGCTTGTCACCGGACCGCAGCTGCCGGATGACCGGCCACTCGAGGGGGCTGAACCTCGCCATGTGTCCAGAGTATCCGGTGCGGAAACCTGATCTGCCCGAACCGCCTATCGGCGTCGGCTTGAAGGGCCGTGCGGGACCCCTCGCGACCAGATCGACTTCCTCATGAGCCGGTTGCCGGTGTCCTGATGTGGAACTGCCTCAGCCGTGCTGGGTCGAGGATGACGTCCATCCGGTCGATTCGGCCGTCGGTGATGGCGAGCGCGCCGACGCTGTAGACCGCTGAATCGCGGTACGCGATCCAGCCCGGCCGGCCGTTGATGATTGCGGGGCGTGCGTCGGTGTAGTTCGACGAGAATTCTCGGGCCCGGCTCGCGACTGACTCGGCGCCGCGCACCTCGATGACCGGTTGCCCGGCGACCGCGATGCGTTCGACGATCTGCGGGTCGAGAACATCTACCAAGGCGTTGAGGTCACCGCCCTTCGCCGCAGAGAGGAACGCGTCGACGACGATCTGTTCGGCGGCCGGGATCGCAGAATCAAGGTCGCTGGGATCGGTGTGGCGGATCCGGCCACGCCCACGGCTGGCCAGCTGGCGGGCCGCCTCCGACGAACGATTCAGCACCCGGCCGATCTCGGCGTAGGGGAAACCGAATGCGTCGTGCAGCACGAACGCGACCCGTTCGGCCGGGGTCAGCGTGTCGACGACGACCTGCAGGGCCGAACCGACGGTCTCCGCCAGCAGCACGTCGATCTCTGGATCCGGGTGCGCCAGCGGATCGCTCGACTCGGAAACGTGATCCAACGGCATTTCTCGCCTGGTCGCGCGCGAGCGCAGCTGGTTGAGTCCGATCCGCCCGACCGTCGTCATCAACCACGCCTCAAGGTTGTCGATCGATGCGCGGTCGGTGCGCTGAAGCCGCACCCACGCCTCTTGGACCGCGTCATCGGTGTCCGCGTCGGAGGCGAGTAGCCGTCGCGCGACGGCTTTCATCTTCGGCCGGTGCGTTTCAAACTCCGCCGCGACGTCGTCGTACATCTCCACGTCTCCTAGACCCGAGCCGCCCCCCGAACGTGACGTCACGTTTCTCGTCGTGGGCGGGTCTGGTTCTTGAAAGGGCAATCGCCCCCCACACTACGAGGCAGGAACATCTACCCCATGAGCAATATCGCCGTCATCTACTACTCCGCGACCGGCAACGTCTACCGACTCGCCCAAGCTGTGGCCGAAGGAGCGGCCGATGCCGGTTCGAATGTCCGGCTGTTGCGTGTGGCCGAGACGGCGCCCGACGTGGCCATCGACTCCCGGCCCGAATGGCGTGCTCATGTCGAGGCCACCTCCGATGTCCCGGTGGCGACCAACGACGACCTGCGCTGGGCCGACGGTCTGGCGTTGGGAACCCCGACTCGATTCGGCAATGTGAGTGCGCAGATGAAGCAGTTCCTCGACAGCACCGGCCCGTTGTGGATGGCCGGTGAGTTGCCGGGCCGCACCGCGACCGCGTTCACCAGTACGGGCACGCTGCACGGGGGCGCCGAAGCGACGATCCTCTCGCTCTATCAGACGATGTTCCACTGGGGCTCGATCGTGGTGGCGCCCGGCTACACGCAGCCCAATGTCGCCGGCGGCGGCCAGGCACCTTACGGTGTCGCCCACACCGCCGGATCCGGACTGCCCGACGAAGCAGTGCTGGCTGCTGCCAAACACCAAGGGTTCCGCCTCGGGACCTACACCGCGCGACTCGTCGCGTCGCAATAGCGGCCGTTGGTACCGTGAGCCGACTTACCGGAAGGGAGTTGGACTCATGGCGCGTGACGGCGATTCGGAGTCGGGGCAACTCGATATCACCACGACGGAGGGTGTTGTTCGCGGAGTCGACCAGGGTGCGACGCTCGCCTGGTACGGCATTCCGTACGCGCAACCGCCGATGGGGGAGCTTCGTTTTCGCCGCCCGGCTGCAGCGGCTCCTCGCGACGAGACATTCCTCGCCACGTCGTGGGGGGCACCGCCTGTCCAGCCGCCGATGCCGCAGCCGTTCGGCGGCATCGGCGACGCAGGGGACTGGTCTGAGGACTGCCTGACGATCAACGTCGTCCGCCCGGCCGGAGCAATCGGTCCGCTCCCGGTAATGGTGTGGATCTACGGCGGCGCATTCACCATCGGCGCGTCGCGCAACTACGACGCTCGGCGGCTGGTGGAGCACGGTGACGTCGTGTTCGTGAGCATGAATTACCGGGTCGGCGCATTCGGATTCCTCGACCTGAGCAGCTTGAGCAGCGATGAGGCGGTGTTCGACACCAACGTCGGCCTCTACGACCAGATCCTCGCCTTGTCGTGGGTGCGCGACAATATCGCGGCATTCGGCGGTGATCCGGACAACGTCACGATCTTCGGGGAATCGGCGGGGGCGATGTCGGTGATGGCGCTGATGAGCATGCTGGACGCCGCCGGACTGTTCCACAAGGCCATCGCCCAGTCCCCGGCACCTGCCCAGGCCAACAGGACCTCCGAGCTGGCGCACTGGGCGTCGGACTTCGCTGCGACCCTCGGAGCAGCACCCGGGGACGAGGCGGCCGTGTTGAAGGCCGCGTCGGCGGATGAGATCTTGGCCGCGATGGTCGCCTTTTCCCAGCGGGTGGCCCAGGAGGATGCCGGCGCGATGCCATTCGGGCCCTGTGTGGACGACGTCTCGTTGTTCGGGTCGCCGATGGCGACGATCGTCGACGGGCAGCAGGCGAAAGTGCCGCTGCTGATCGGCACGAATGACAATGAGGGCCTGCTGTTCATGTTCGGTGCCCAGATGAGTGGGAGTGAAACACTCGCGGTGCTGCCCGAGACGGTGGAACGGGTGCTTGTCGGGGATGCCGCGCGCAAGGAGTTGCTCGACGCCTATCCGGGATATCCCGATGGTCCGGTTGCTGCACGGGTGGGCGGCGACCGCCTGTTCTGGTATCCGTCGACGGTGGCCGCGGGGGCGCATTCGTCGGTCGCGTCGACGTGGGTCTACCTGTTCGAGTACACATCGGACGACCGCAGATTCGGCGCGCTGGGACCGACGCACGGACAGGAGATCCCGCACATGATGGGGTGGTCGGGGGCACCGGCAACCGGCCGTCAGCCCGCCGGGACCGCTCGTGATGCGGAGTTCGCCGGTGCCATGATGACCGCGTGGACGCGATTCGCGCACGATGGATCTCCCGCCGACGACTCGGCGTGGCCGCGCTACGACGCGGCGCACAGGCCGACGATGATCCTCGACGAGATCTTCCGAGTGGTCGACGACCCGCACCGGGACCGTCGGCTGGCATGGGAGCGGTATTACTCCGTGCGGGACGCTGGCGACGAATGAGCATTGGCGAGGTCTCGCTGACCGGGCGCCTCATTTGCGCTGACGACGAGCAGATCGCCATCGTCGTGGAGCACTTACCGCGCCACACCGAGTTGACCCGAGCGGAGTCGGGATGCCTTGAGTTCTCCGTCGTGCAGACCGACGATCCTCGCGTTTGGCAGGTTGACGAACGGTTCACCGCTACCGCCGCTTTCGAAGCCCATCAACGTCGAGTCTCTGTCAGCGAATGGGGTCGCGCGACGAAACACATCGAACGCGACTACATACTCAGAATTGCCGATTGAAGTAGGCAGTGTGGACAACTGCGGATGCCAGTCGAGGTTGTCCACAACGGTCTCAAACAGGCCGATTCGGGGTTGAGTCCGGCCCCAAACTCGATCCATGGGAATCAGGTATTACGCATATGCGTACGAGGCAGAGAACGTAGAACAAGCTGTTGCCAATCCGGCCAGCGTCATCAGTGATGATCCGCTCGCTGACGCTTGGGGATTCGAACCGCACACGTACGGGGTGATCAACGCGACGTTCGAGCAGTCGGTCCCCGAGGCCGACATGCTGTACCTCGACAAGGCGTGGAGTCTCCTCCAATGTGCGACCGAACCGAACGAGGGGGAACCGGCTCGTCCGGCCTTTCGGATGTTCGAGGGGCAGGTCACCCAAACTGGCATGGGGCACCTGCCGTTTGTGCGAGTGCTGACGCCGGCCGAGGTGGTCGATGTCGCCAAAGACCTTGCCGACATCAGCGACCAGGAGGTCGCGGACCGGCTGCACGCGCACAAGTTCTACGGCCCCACTCATGGCGACGATCTTTCGTACGCGCTTGACTACTTGGAACGAGCGCGCACCTTCATGCGTGGCCTTGTCGGCAGTGGCCGGGGTATGGCCTACACAATCAGATGATTGGTCGGACAGAAGACTCCGGCGCTATCATGCTTGATAGCAATCTCGGAAAGGAGTCTCCGATGGCCTCCATCGTCGTGCGAGGGCTAGACGAATCCGTCAAGAGGCGGCTCGCAGAGCAAGCAAAAGAGAACGGCCGGTCGATGGAGGCTGAAGTCAGGGACATCCTTTCTTCGGCGGTGCGTCGACCTCACATCGGGATTGCGCTTATGCGTGCCGCTTCCGAGGTCGACAGCGTCGACGATCTTCTCATTCCGGAACGCAGCGACGTCGCCCGAGCCGCGGACTTCGGTTGATCATCCTCGATACCAACGTCATTTCAGAAGCCCTTCGGCGCGAACCCGACGCCGCCGTGGTCGCGTGGCTCGCCTCGCTCGTTGGCGATGTCGCCATCACGTCCGTGACCCTCGCCGAGTTATTGGCGGGAGTTGGTCGTCTCCCGGATGGTCGTCGCAAGACCACGCTGTTGGCCGTGATCGAAGAGGCGGTGGAACCGTATCGCGACGGGCGGTCCATTCTCGCCTTCGACGATGCTGCGGCTCGTCAGTACGCGCAGGTTCTCGTCGTTCGTGACGCGGCCGGGTTGCCGATCAGCACCGCCGACGCACAGATCGCGGCGATCTGTCGGGTGCACCACGCCGCGCTTGCGACCCGCAACCTCAAGGACTTCGAGTGCACCGGCCTCGAACTCGTCGACCCCTGGAACGGTCGATGATCGATCGACGATGATGGTGTAGTGACCTCGCCCCAGACGCTCAGCGACGCGGATCGGCGAATCGTCGCTCGGTGGGCGATAGCGTGCGCGCAGCGGGTGCGACCCCTGTTCGACGGTCCTGCTGAAGCTTCGGCCGCACTCGACGATGCGGTCGAACGAACGCGTGCCTACAGCGCAGGCCGGAGCAGCGCGAAGGAGGAGATTCGGCAGAGGTTCGTCGCAGTGAAGGCCGCGAGTGCCGCAGTCACTCCGGCGGGTGCGGCTGCGGCGAGGTCGGTCGCGCAGGCGTCGGGAGTGGCTCACATGGGTGCCCACGCGTTGGGTGCCGCGGCGTACGCGGTGAAGGCGGTGTCGCTGGCCCATCCCGACGCACCGGAGGTCGTCGACGCAGAAGTGCGATGGCAGGTGGCGGAATTGACCGACGAGGAACGGTCGATCCTGCGCCTGTTGCCGCCGCTCGGCGCCGACCGCTCGGGTCCGCTCGCGGAGGGGTTGCTGTCGCGGGGCATCCTCGGCGCGACCATCCGCGAGCTACAAGTCGAGATAGCTGTTGGTTGACGCCAAGGACGGCCAGTGAACGCTGGAATCGAACCTGGCCACAGAAATCAGGGCGTGTGGAGTTGCGCGGCGGCTGGTTGAATGAGGCAATGGCGATTGCTGATCGTGTACTGGCTGGGATCGCGCGTCAGCTCGGCGAACCAACGGGGTTTGCGGGTCGGGTTGTCGGACGCGTACTCAACCGTGGGAATCGCCCGCTAGTCGTCGCGGCTGTTGCCGTCGCAGATTGCGGACCCACGGCCGAAGTCGCTGACATCGGATTTGGCGGCGGCGTCGGGCTCGGCCTGTTGCTCGACAGCGGCGCTGCGGTTGTGCACGGCGTCGAGATGTCCGAGACGATGCTCATCGAAGCGAATCACCGGTTCTCCGACGACATTGCCGGCGGCCGGTTGTGCCTGCATGCCGGTCGGTTGGAGAGCCTGCCCCTCGACGACTCAGCGTTGGACGCCATCATCTCGACGAACACGATCTACTTCGTGCCCGACCTTGCCGCCGCTCTGAGGGAGTTGGCGAGGGTGCTTCGCCCATGCGGGCGGTTGGTTCTCGGCGTCGGAGATCCGGACCAGATGTCGAAGATGCCCTTCACGCGCCACGGATTCCGGTTGCGCCCCATCAGCGAACTGGTGTCGGCGATCCGTGAGGCGGGCTTTGAGCGGGTTGACGATAGGCGCGTCGGGGACGGACCCGGCGCCTTCCATCTTCTCGTGTGTGAGTTGCCAGCGGCGGAGTAGAGGAACCACAGATGACCACTGGCGCTCAGGCACTGATATTCACCCTGCTCGATGCGGGCGTGGAAGTGTGTTTCGCCAATCCAGGAACGTCGGAGATGCATTTCGTCGCCGCGCTCGACGACGTGCCCGAGATGCGCGGCGTGCTGTGCCTTTTCGAAGGCGTCGTGACTGGCGCGGCGGACGGCTATGCCCGCATCGCCGGTACCCCGGCGGCGACCCTGCTGCACCTTGGCCCGGGCATGGGAAATGGGCTGGCCAATCTGCACAATGCGCGTCGTGCTCACGTGCCGCTGGTCAATGTGGTCGGCGACCATGCGACCTACCACAAGCAGTACGACGCACCATTGGAATCCGACATCGAGGCGCTCGCGCAGTGGACCCATGGCTGGGTGCGGCGCATCGGATCGGGGGCGAGCATAGGCGCCGACGCCGCTGATGCGGTGGCCGCCGCACAGGCCACGCCTGCACAGGTGGCGACGCTGATCCTGCCCGCCGACATCTCCTGGAGCGACGGTGGGGAACCGGCCGGTCCGGTCGACCCGGCGCCGCCGGCCAGTCCGGACGCGTCAGCGGTTGCCGCAATCGCCGAGGTGTTCCGCAACGGGGAGCGCGCCGTCCTGCTGATCGGTGGCGCGGCCAACGGCGAGGCGGGGCAGCGCGCGGCCGACCGGATCGCTGCTGCCACCGGCGCCACCGCTTTGGTGGAGACGTTCCCGGCCCGGCACACTCGTGGCGCCGGTGTTCCGGCGCTGGACCGTCTCGGCTACCTGGCCGAGGCGGCGATGGCGCAACTCGAGGGCGTCGAACACTTGATCGTCGCAGGGACTGGTGCGCCGGTGTCGTTCTTCGCCTACCCGGGCAAGGCCAGCAGCCTGGTGCCCGACGGCGCGCATGTGCACACCCTCGCCGGCCCCGACACCGATGTGGTCGCCGCGCTCGAGCAACTCGCTGAGTTGGTGGCCCCCGACGTTGAGCCGCGGCTGGCGCAGCCCACCGCCGTCGAACTGCCGACGGGTGACCTCACCGTGCAGAACTGGGTGCAGGTGGTCGCCGCGCTGCTGCCGGAGAATGCCATCGTCTCAGACGAGAGCAACACCTCCGGGGTGATGCTGCCCGCGGCGACTGCAGGCTCTCCGCGCCACGATGTCCTCACCCTCACGGGTGGGGCGATCGGACAGGGGCTGCCGGTGTCGGTCGGTGCGGCGATCGCCGCCCCGGACCGCCCCGTGATCGCCCTGCAGGCCGACGGTAGCGCCGCCTACACCATCTCGGCACTGTGGACGATGGCCCGGGAGAACCTGAACGTGACCGTGGTGCTGATCAACAACCATGCGTACGCGATTCTGCGGCTGGAGCTGATGCGAACCGGTGCCGGAACCGGCGGCCCCAAGGCCCAGCAGCTTCTCGACCTGGCCAATCCGGACATGGACTTCGCCAAGGTCGCCGACGGATTCGGGGTGCCGTCCAGCGTCGCCACCACCTGCGAGGAACTCGCCGAACAGTTCAGTGCCGCAGTGGCCGCACCCGGGCCACACCTCATCGACGCACGGATCCCGCCGCTCCTCTGAGACGACGGGACCGGTTCATCTACCGGTCGCTGCGGTCGCTGTGCCGCGCGAAGAGGAACGTGGCGACGGCGATGGCCGCGGTGCACAGCATCACGACGGCCAGCGGTCCGGCGGTGTCCTCGCCCTTGATGCTCACCAGCGGCGAGACGATTGCCGCGAGGCCGAACTGCAGGGCGCCGATGATCGCCGAGGCGCCGCCGGCGTGGGAACTCACCGCGGACATGGCCAGTGCGGTTGCATTGCCGAAGACCAGGCCGAGCGCGCCCACGATCACGAACAGCGGCGCGGCCAGTGACCAGGCCGGTGCCCCGGTGAAGGCGAGGACGGCGAAGGCGATGGTTGCGACGCCGATGATGGACAGGCCGACGGCCACCAGGCTCTCGACTGCGTGTGACGCGACGAGTTTCGCGGATACGGCGCTGACGACCATCAGCGCAAAGGCGTTGATACCGAATGCGATTCCGTACCCACCACTGCTCAGTCCGATCATGTCCTGGTACACGAACGGCGAAGCGGCGATGTAGGCCATCATCGTCGCGAAGGCGAATCCGAAGGCGCAGCAGTAGCCCAGGAACGCGGGGTTGCGCAGCGTTGTCCACGCAGATTGGGCGTCGTCCTCCGCGGCGTGAGCGTCGCGTTTCTCGCGGGGCAGGGTCTCCCGGACGACACCGGCGACGGCGATAAGCATGACCACCGAGATCGCCAGCACGACGACGAGGATGCCGCGCCAGCCGATCGGTCCGACGAGGAAGCCGCCGACCATGGGGGCGATAACGGGTGCGACGCCGCCGACAATCATCATCAGGCTGAATGCCTGGGCTGCCCGCTTGCCGGTCGATAGGTCGGAGATGATCGCGCGGCCGATCACCATGCCCGCCGCGCCGCCAAGGCCTTGGGCGAATCGTGCCGCCACCAGGATGCCGACGTTGGGGGCGAGTGCGGCGACAACACCCGCGGCGACGCACAGCGCGGCGCCGGCGAGGAGCGGCTTCACGCGGCCGAAGCGGTCGGACAGTGGGCCGAAGACCAGCTGTCCCAGTGTCACACCCAGCAGGAATGCCGTCAGGGTGAGCTGGACGGCGGTCGCCGAGGTGTGGAGGTCACCGGTCATCTCCGGGAAGGCGGGAAGGTACAGGTCAGTGGCGAAGGGAGCCACAGCCGACAACAGCGCCAGCACCAGCAACAGCGGCGTGGTGATCTCGCGATGGGGGGTGGCCGCGTCGGCGGAGTTCTGTGGGTTCAGCGTCGCACTCATATAGTTATGATATGATAACTACTGTGGATCCGGCAAGCAATAGTGACGCAGCCCTCGCTGAGATCGCCGAACTGATCCTGCGGATCGGACGCGATTTGGAGCCGAACGGGCCCGACGGTATCGACGGACTGGTGCAGCTGACCGGAACGGAAGCCGCGGTAATGCGGTGGATTCACCGGGCCCCCGGCACGACGCCCGCGGCGACAGCGGAGGCCACCGGGCTGCTGCGGAGCAATCTGAGTGCGGCGCTGAAGTCGTTGGTCGCCAAGGGGATGGTCGAGAAGCGGCCCGACCCCGCCGACGGCCGGTCGGTGCGCCTGCACGCAACGCCACTCGCCGAGGACAACATCGCCCGACTCCGCGAGTTCTGGGCCGGCCGGCTGCGCGACGCGCTTTCCGTCGAAGCGGTTTCGCCGGCCTCCTCCGACGCCGACCTGACGACCGTCGCCGCGGTTCTGGGAGTCATCGACGACGGGGTTCGGCGCCGCCAGCACTAGCGATGGGTGCCTGGCTGGGTACAGGGTCGCGAAGTGCTCTTACGCGTTTAGCGCGGCAAAAGCCGCAGTCAAGTACGCGCTGGTCCGGGCCGATCCGAGGAGTTCGCCACCCATCTTGTTCATCACATACGAGATGGTGGTCTTGGCCTCCGGCACCATGACGGTCTGCGATCCTCCGTAGCCGCCCCAGTAGCAGATCCGACCGTCCGGGATGTAGGGCACCGACGTGGTTTCGGGGAGGGCAAAGCCGATCCCGAAACGCAGGGGGACGCCGAGCACCAGGTCGACCCCATGGCTTTGCTCCTCGAAGATCCGCCCGATCGTCGCCGGCGACAGGGTCAGTCCCGTTCCCGACGCCGGATCGCCGACGCTCCCGCGCGCAATCACCGACAACGTTCGGGCGAGCGCGCGGGCCGTCGAATGGCCGTTGGCGCCGCCGATGTCTGCGCGTCGCCAGGGCACCGTGTTGGCGTCCTCCGCCACGACGGCCGGTCCGGTGAAGGCCTTGAATGCCGGTGCATCCGGCGACATCGGGGGTATTTCAGTCAGCGGCGGAGGCGGAATGAGCTCGGCGATCCGGTGGTCGTCCGCCGGGCCGGCGCCAATCTGCAGGTCGGTGCCGAGCGGGCCGGCGATCTCGTCGGCCACGAAAGTCTTCAGGTGTTTGCCGGTGACGCGCCGGACCACCTCGCCGAGTAGGTGGCCGTAGTTGATCAGGTGGTAGCCGGACGCGGTGCCCGGTTCCCACCACGGCGCCTGGCCGGCGAGTCTCGAGGTGGACAAGTCCCAGTCGTAGAGGTCGCTGGTCACGATGGGCTGGTCCCACCCGGCGACGCCCGAGGTGTGCGACATGAGATGGGTGACGGTCACTGCTTCTTTGCCCGCCGCCGCGAACTCGGGCCAGTACGTGGCGACGGGTGCGTCGAGGTCGAGGAGTCCGCGATCGGCCAACAGCAGCACTGCCAAGGCCGTCACTTCCTTGGTCGTCGACCACACGTTGACGATCGTGTCCCGCTCCCACGGGAGGGTGCGGGCGGCGTCGCGGTGACCGCCCCAGAGGTCGACGACGAGATCGCCGTCGACGTCGATCGCCAGCGCCGCACCGCATTCTTCGCCGCTGGCGATGTTGTCTGTGAAGATCTCGCGCAGATCGTCGAATCGGGAATCACATGTTCCGTGAACGTTCATGTCTGCTCCTCACTGAGCGGGTATCGCTGACGCTAGCCCCGGACGCCCGGTCGTGGAGGTTCTCGCGAGAGTCGGCAGACAAAGCCGATCCTGGTACACCGGGGCCAATCGGGCATTTGCCCGAGTGGCCTGATATTTATTTCTCGTGGGAAACGTATTGGCGATCGTCCTTGCTCTGACCGCTGCACTGCTCTTTGCGCTGGCCGCGGTATTGCAGGAGCAGGGCACCAAGGGCGTCGACTCCGATGTGGAATCCACCGGCGTCGGCTTCTTCGCGCGTCTCGTCAAGCGCAAGGTGTGGCTCGCCGGGATCGCCACGGACATCGCTGGCTTTGTCGTCCAGGCGGCGGCTTTGGCGGTGGGCAGCCTGCTGCTGGTGCAGCCGCTGCTTGTCACCACCTTGGTCTTCGCGCTTCCGCTGGCCGCGTATGTCCACAAGCGGCGGTTGACCCGCAGAGAATGGTTCTGGGCCGTGGTCCTGTGTGCCGCGTTGACCGTCTTCATGGTCCTCGGCCAGCCCGAGGCCGGTATCACGCAGCCATCGGGCAAGGCGTGGATCATCCCGATCGCGATCCTCGTCCCCGTAGTCGCCGTGTGCATCATCGGCGGATCCAGGATGAAGAGCGGATCGGCCAAGTCGCTCGTGCTGGCCATCGGAGCGGGCATGCTGCTCGGGTACTCCGCGCCGTTCACCAAGACCGGTATCGACGCGTTCGGCCAGGGCATTCTCAACGGCCTGAGCAGCTGGGAGTTCTGGGCGATGGCCGTGACCGCGACGTTGGGCACCCTGTGGCAGCAGTCGAGTTATCAGGCCGGCGATGTGCAGACCAGCCTCCCGGCAGTCACCGTCCTCAAGCCGATCATCGCGATGGCGCTGGGCCTGACGATCTATCAGGAGCACCTGCGGACGGGGCACGCGGGCGACCTCGTGGTCATCGCGGCGCTGGTCGCGACTCTGGTTGCGACCCTCGCGCTTGGCCGGATGAGCGGAAGCGGGGGTCAGCCCGCCAAGAGCGACGGACCAGCCACCCACGACCAACCACAAGGAGACGACGCACATGCCTGATGACTCACCAGAACTGCCCCCGTGCCCGGAGTGCAGCGAGGCGTTCACTTATGAACAGGGCACGTTGTTGGTGTGCCCGATGTGCGGGCACGAGTGGTCGGCCGACGATGCCGCGGCGTCGGATGAGGCTGGCGTCATCAAGGACGCGGTGGGCAACGTGCTCGCCGACGGCGACACCGTCACCGTCGTGAAGACCGTCAAGGTCAAGGGTGGCGGCGGTGGTGTGATCAAGGCCGGGACGAAGGTCAAGGGCATCCGCCTGATCTCCGACGGTGTCGGCGACCATGACATCGACGCCACCGTTCCCGGACTGGGCCGCATGCAACTCAAGTCCAGCGTCGTGAAGAAGGGCTGAGTCGGGTTCGGATCGGCTACGCCTGAATCACAGAAGGCGCACAGTCATCGCCAGGCTATGGCTGTTACTGATGGGGCAATTGATACTGCTGGGATGAGAGTTACCAGGTTGGCGCTGCGCGCCGTCGGTGCGTCTGTCGTGGCTGTAGCGGCGCTTTCCTTGTCGTCGGGTGTGAGTCGCGCGGAGCCGCAACCGGACTGGCGGTACACGCTGGTGGCGTTCAACAACACCAGTGCGCGCGACATGAACGTGTTCGAGTCATCGGATGCGGCGGAGTTCGACGTCCTCAAGCTCGCCGCCTATCGTCCGCCGGTCGGCTTGGTCCGCGATCCCAGCATCTTCCGGCACACCGATGGCTGGTACTACGTCACCTACACGACGGGGAACGGGGCGAACATCGGCTTCGCACGCAGCCGTGATCGCGTCAGCTGGACACATCTGAGGGATTGGCCGGTCCCGCTGTGCTGCGCCTTCCTTCCTGGGACCGGCGACGGGAAGGGGCCGTCGCTGCCGTTCATCTCCGGATCGGCCGGTTTCAAGGACGGGCCGTCGCTCTCGCCGTTCACCACGAAGGCCTGGGCGCCGGAATGGTTCGTCGACGACGGCAAGGTGAACGTCATCCTGTCCATGTCGACGGGCGGCGGCTTCGTCCCGTACGTGATGACCGCTCGCGATGCGTCGCTGCAGTCGTGGACTTTCCCGCAGCCCCTCGGGATTCGTGCGGACCACATCGACACCACCGTCGTGAAACTGGGTGGGACCTATCACGCGTTCACCAAGAACGAGACCACCAAGGTCATCGAGCATGCGACAGCGCCGTCGTTGCGGGGGCCGTACACCTTCGTCACGCCAGGGGCGTGGGGGTCGCTCGTGGAGGGTCCGGCCCTTGTGCAGCTTCCCGACGGGGATTGGCGGATGTTCCTCGACGAGTACCAGACCGGCCGTTACCTCTACTCCGACAGCAGCGACGGACTGCGGACCTGGACCCGCCCGCGGGAGTTCACCGGAATCCCCGGGGGTGTGCGCCACTTCGGCGTCGTGCGTGAACCGGCGTGATGGGCGAACGGGTGCAATAGCTACGCCGCCAGAGTCGGTAGGACGAGGTCCAGCGCGAGGTCGACGGGCCGGGTCGAGCGCGTCACGCGGGCCATCATGATGGCCCCTTCCAGCGCGCTGATCGCGGCCAATGCGGTCTCGTGCGCGTCGGTTTCTTCGCGGCCGGCGCGCGTCAACGACTCCGCGAGGAGGCCGGTCCACTCGTCGACGATCTCGGCGATGATCGGCCCGAGGTCGGCGTCGCCGTAGCCCTCCTGGGCAGCGGCGCCGACGGGGCATCCGGCGGTGAAGTCGCTTTCGAGTAGTTGCTGCTTGTAGTAGGCACCGATTCCGCCGAACAGCTCGGCGGCCGGCACCCCGTCGTCGACGCCCGCTCGCAGTCGGCTGCTGACGAGACCGCCGACCCAACGCAAGGCGTCGGAGAGCAGTTCGGCGCGCCCGCCGGGGAAGTGGAAGCCGACCGAGCCGCGCGGCGCCCCGCTCGCCTCCAACACGCCGGACACCGTCGTCCCGGCCACGCCGCGCTCACGCAGCATCAGTGCGGCGGACACGACCATTCGCTCCCGCGTATCCGTTTTGGCACCCATGGGCGACCTCCAGGTACTATGCTCTGCTACATACAATAGTAGCGAGGACCACTCTCATGCAGGAACTTACCTTCGTCCGCACCGGGCAGCTGGAATGGCGGGACCGTCCGGAGCCGACGCTCGTCGACCCGTCGGACGCACTGGTGCGGCCGTTCGTCGCGAGCCGCTGCGACGGTGACACCCTTCCGCTGCACAGCAATGTGTCACGACCGATGCAGGCGGGGATCAAGGTGGGCATGATCGACCCCGTCGTGGCCTCGATCGTCGGTGGTGTCCCATTCCAAGGGCCGTTCGGCATCGGGCACGAGGCGATCGGGCAGGTCACGGCGATCGGCTCCGAGGTGTCGGGTCTGCGTGTCGGCGACATCGTCGTGGTGCCGTGGGCGATGGCGTGCGGCACCTGTTACGAATGCGGTCTGGGGTTGACGGCGAAATGCTCGACGATGACCGCGCAGAGCCCCGGCAAGACGCTCGCCGCGTTCGGGTTCGGCCCGTCCTGCGGATCCTTCGGCGGCATGGTGACCGATTCCCTGCGGATCCCGTTCGCCGACTTCAACCTCGTCAAAGTGCCCGACGGGGTAGACCCGCTACGGGTGGCGGCGGCGAGTGACAACCTCGCCGACGCATGGCGTGCCGTCGTGCCGCCACTGCAATCGCGACCCGGCGGGAAGGTCCTCGTCATCGGCGGCGGCGGCCAGAGCATCGGCCTCTACGCCGCTGGGCTCGCCGTCGCACACGGTGCCTCGGTGGTCGACTACCTCGACGATCGTGAGGCCCGACTCGACGTCGCCGAGGGGTTCGGTGCTTCGGCCCACACCATCGGCAAGAACCGCCGGAAGTCGATCTTGGGGTCCGTGCCCGACCGCTACGACGTCGTGGTGGAGGCGTCGTCGAATGCACAGGGGCTGCGCGATGCGCTACGGGCCCTGCGCCCGGGCGGCATCTGCACCGGCACCGGCTATTACGTGAACACCGGCACCAAGATCCCGGTGATGGACATGTACGCCACCAGCGCCACGCTGCACGTCGGGGTGTCGAACGTGCGCCCGGTGCTGCCCGCACTCCTCGACTTCGTGGCTACCACCGGATTCCCTGCCGAGCGGGTTACCTCCTTGCTCGCGGACTGGGACGACGCTCCGGATGCCTACCAGTCGCACACCACCAAGGTCGTCCTACACCGCGACCCGCTCGACCTGTCCTGACCGACAACAACACCGAAGGAGAATCCGATGCCGCAGATCCAGCTCACCGTGCCCGAGGGTGCCCTCACCGTCGACGGGGGCGTCACCGTCCAGAACGACCTGGCCGCCGTCCTGCTCAAGTGGGAGGGCGCGCCCGACAATGAGTTCTTCCGTAGTCTCGCCTGGGCCTACCTGCATCAACTGCCCGCGGGCAGCCAGATCACCGCGGCTGATGCGCAGCCGCGGTTCCGCGTCGATGTCACCGTGCCGGCCGGTGCCCTCAACGACGAGCGCCGCGCTGGGCTGGTCAAGGAAGCCACCGAGGTGGTGCTGGCCGCAGCCGGGCTGGGCGCTGATCAGGCGCTGCGGGTGTGGGTGTTGATCCACGAGCAGGCCGACGGGACCTGGGGAGCCGGCGGGCATATCTTCCGTTACTCCGATCTGGTCGCGCTCGCCAAGGGTCCGAAGGGCTGACAATGGTGGAGTTCGTGCTGCCGGAACTGCCCGACGAGTCGAAGGCGATTCTGGACGCGGTCGTGCCGCCGCCGAACCGTGCGCCGCTGCTGTATCTGGCCATGGGGGCCAATCCGGCCGTCCTGCGGGCCTACGCGCAGGGGCCGATCCTTGGGCTGCACGGTTTGCTGCACACCGGTCAACTCGATCCGGCTGACCGCGAACTGGTGATCCTGCGGGTCACCGGCCGCCGCCGCGCCGAGCACGAGTGGGGCGTGCACGTCGCCTACTTCGGCAGAACCTCGGGGCTCACGCGGAGTCAGCAAGCCGCGACGGTCACCGACGAGGCGCCCGACCCCGCATGGTCGCCGCGGCAGTGGGCGATCATCGGCATTGCCGACGCCATCGCCGATCAACGGCCGTTCACCGACGACGAAGATGCTGCCATTCGTGCGGTCCTCACCGACGCGGAGCGCGTCGAGTTCCTCTCCGTCGCATCGCTCTACCTGGGGATCTCGGCGCTGTGCCGCGTGTTGGAGATTCCGCGCGAGCCCGGCGCGCCAGCGCTGCCGGAATCGCCCTAGTTCCATCGGTCAGGACGGAAGTCGAGTGACCATCGCCATGATCGTGTCGCGCAGGTCGCGGCGTTCCGAGTCGTCATAGAGCTCGATCAGTGCGGTCTCGGCGATCATTGCGACGGTGAGTACGGCGACTGCGCCCGGGTCGGGCCAGCCGAGTTCGGCCATGTCGGGAGTCATCAGGGCGGCGGCGTCGTCGTTGCGCGCCGAAACCTCGGGCAGCAGGTCGGCGTCGGTGCGTGACTGCGCCAGCAACGCTTTGGTCCCGCGTGTGCGCCGGCATCCGTCGAGGAAGGCCTCGACGCCCGTGCGCAGCCGCGCTGCGCCGGGTGCCATGTCGCCGATCGCCTCGGCGACGTCGGCGTTGAGCCTTTCGTGATAGTCGCGATGGAGTGCGACGAGGTAGTCGCGCCGGGTGGGGAAGTGGTTGTAGAAGCTACCCTTCGCCATCCCCGCGGTGTCCACGACCGCGTTGACCGACAGCCCGGCGAGCCCGCGGGCAGCGGCCACCTCGAATCCGGCTGACAGCAAGGCGTTGCGGCCGGGCTCGGCAGGTCGTGCCATCAGCGGTTCCTCCTGGTGTGCGGCCGCATCCTGATGCGTCGATCCTCCCATGCTACGGTGTGACCGACCGGTCGGTCATTCACCACGACGAGAAGGAGCATGGCATGTCTGCCTTGAAGAGGATCGCGGCTGCGACAGGTGCCGTCGTCGCGGGCGCCCTCATCGCCACGCATGGGACCGGCGCGGCGAGCGCAGCGCCGTCGTACAGCTACCTCAGCGGGCTGGCTGCGCAGCTGACCGCGCCGGGGCCGCCGCCGGGGGCCAACGATTGGCGCTGCCGGCCTGACGCCGCCCACCCGAACCCCGTCGTCCTCCTGCACGGGCTGTCCAACGACACCATCACGTGGAACACGTTGTCGCCCGTGTTGGCCGACGCGGGGTACTGCGTGTTCACGACCACCTACGGTCGCGGGTTGCTCGGTCCGATCGGTGCGGTCGCCACCGTGCAGGAGAGCGCGCGCCAGATCGCCGCGTTCATCGAGCGGGTGCGTGCCGCGACCGGTGTGTCGAAGGTGGACCTGGTCGGGCATTCGATGGGCGGTGCGATCCCGTTCTACTACCTCAATCACATGGGCGGCATCGGGAAGATCGACGACTACATCGCGCTCGGTGCGCCGCTGCACGGCTCGGATCTGAGTGGTGTGCAAACGGCTCTTGCCGGAGTCCTGGGGATTCCGGGCGTCGGCCCGGAGGTCAGCCGCCAGTGTGGGGGCCCCTGCCAGTTGAACCCGGGTTCGCCGTTTCTCAAGGTGCTCAACCCCGATCCGGCCATCGCTCCCGACATCGACTTCACGATGATCGTCACGCGCTACGACGAGATCGCCACGCCGTACACAACGGGACTACTCCGCGGCCGCAACGTCCGCAATGTCGTGCTGCAGGATCGCTGCGCCACCGACTACACCGAGCACTCCGAGATGACGGCCGACCCCATCGCGGTCCGCGAGATCCTCAACGCGTTGCACCCGGCCACCGCGGTACCGGCCCGATGCACGACCGTCCTGCCGTTCATCGGTCCCATCGGGTAGCCCGACCGGCGCCAATCGAGCCCCGTACCCCACACCGTTTCGGCAATCCGGCGTCAGTCGGTGATGGTTTGCCGAAACGAGGCGGGATTCAGTAGTTCGCGTCAGCGACGATCTGCTCGGCGACGTAGAGCGGCACCGGATCGGCGACTCCTCCGATCCGCCGGCGAACCAATGCGCGTACACGGTCGCGCAGGTCGCGATCCCGGGCGCCGGCCACGCCACCCGCGGTGCAGACGAGTCCCGACCAGTCGGCCTGCCACGCCTGCGCGGCGGTGATCGGCAACTCGATGCGCACCCGCCCCTTGGGATCCAGGTCTCTCGACACCTCTACCGGCGGGTCGGCCAGCGACAGAGCCACTCGCACGGAGGTTGCCGCCCGGTCCGGCAGCAGCGCGACCTCGACGATGATGACGGCGTCGGGCGCTGCATCGACCGTCCAACTGATCGTGTCCTCGGCCGCGTCGAAGGTGTGGGCGGGAACCGACTCCCAGGCAACCGACGCCCGGCCGTGGAAGATCCCGGAGGGCGGCGTGGCCGTGGCACCCGGACCTGCGGCCAACGCGTAGTCGTCGGCTGCGGCGGGTACGTCTACGGCGGGCTCCGTCTCACCGGTTTCATAGTCGAGCCACCGGCGGTGCAGGTCCCGAACGTCCGCTCGCGAATGTATGGCCAGGGCGGTTATCGCTTCCTCGTCGTGCCCGACGAGCACGGCGTGCGGATCACCGTCGAAGCTGGTCTCGTCGAAGTAGGCGTCGCAGTTTCCTGTCAGCAGCGCGACCTCGACGTCGAGCACGACCGCCGGTAGGGCGTCGATGCCGTCGACCACGCTCGTCGGCCACCACCGTCGCAACCAGTGTCCCCATGCCAGCCGCCGCAGGAGTGCGAGCTCTTCGGTCGCCGCTGTGGCGACGTCGAGTTCACGGTGATCGGTCAGCGTCTCGAGTGCATTCACGTGCCCCTGCTCGCCGACGATGCGCCACAGCCACGTCGCCGATTCCGGCGCCCACGCATGCAGGCGCGGTTGCGCGTCGGCGCCATCTAGCAGCCCCCAGCGCAGCGTGCCGCCGGCCACCTCCAGGGTCAGTTCCGCCCACGGGGGACCGGATGTGGCGGTGGCCGTCGGCGAAATCCTCATCGTTCCGCCCTTTCGATCGCGGCTCGGATCCGTGAGCGCTGGTCGTAACTCACCGAGCGGGCGATTCCGTCCAAGAGGTCGCGAAGTGCGTCGGAATCGAAGTCCGCAGCGTCGGTAAACGGTTCGACGACCGACCGCCCGTGCAGCCGCACCCACAGGCGGCCCAGGTAGGGCCGCCAGAATTCGCGCAGATTGGTTGCGAGTCCGGGATGGTCAGTGTCTTCGGCCGCGGGCTCGGGTGCTGGGTCGTCGCCGAGGAGGACGCGTCGGGCGTACAGGATGTGCGCCTGCGCGGCCAGGCGGCGGGACAGGGCCTGCGCGTATCCGTGTCGGCACGGCTGAGGAGTCAGCGGGTGTAGTTGTGCGGCGACGACCACGCCGACGAGCATCACAGCGTGCCAGAGCGGACCGTCGAGCGCCCACGGCGCGCGGGACCGCTCGATCTCGGCGTCGACGAGTTCGGCGACCTCGGGCAGGTCTTCGCGGTCGGCGGTGCGACGCAGCGTGGTCGCCACCCGCGTGGCGATGGATCGGTCGAGGGGTGCATCGCCGTCCTTGCCCTGCAACGACGGCTTTCCCGGCGGGACCGATTGCGACAGCGCCGGCACCTGATTTGGCGCGGTGACCAAGTACGTGCCGAGAATCTCGCTGACAAGCGAGTCCCGGTCGAACAAGGCGAGTCCGCACCGCCCCGGCACCTCTGACGACGACAGGCCGGCCCAGCTTCGATTGCGCTCGCCGACCCCGGAATCGTCGTCCAGCACGACGTCCAGCAGTTCTGCGGCGCTGTGATCGGCGCCGATGTGTCGCGTCGGGGCGGCGCCTGCCCACACCGCGTCGAGCGCCGTCTGCAACTCGGACCGGTGGCGGTCGATGTGGGCGGCGAGATCGTCGACCGATTTACCCGACCGAGGCCGGTGGATGTCGTCGATCATCTCCGCCGCGATTGCGGCAGCGTTCCCGGCCGGGCGGCCGTGGACGACGGCGAGCTCGAACGCGCGTGGCAGGTACTGCTCCTGGATGTTGCCGCCGGTGATTCCGGCCGAGCGACGGGAGGCCTTCAACTCCACGAACCAACGGGCGGCGTCGGCGATCGTCGGTGCCGCTGCAACCACGAGATCTATCACCTGTACCGCGGCCTCCTCGTCGAGGAGCGGTTTGCCGAGGCCGGGAGCGGCCCGCAATCGGAGCACCAGCGGATCGATGAGGCATTTGACGGTTCGCGCCAGCGGACCGCCGTCACGGCCACTCATCACGGCCAACGGGGTGATGCCGGTGGATTCGCGTGTCGCCATAGCCGCCGCTCGCCACGCCTCATCGATCACCGCGAGACGTGGGCGCAGCGCGGTCACGGGCATCGGCGTCCTTCGGTGGCGTGTGCGGGACTGTGTCGGAGAATCTACCGTGGGGACATGGTCCACCTTGACGACGACGCGATCGAGGTCCGCGGGCTCATCGAGGAGCTGGCCGTCCAACTGCAGTCCGGGGATCCGCAGTGGACGGCGACGTTGGCGCGTGCCCGCACCATCGCCGACGTCGTGGCCGATCCGAGGTCGCGGATCGATGCCCAGATGCGCGTGGCCAACATCGATCACGTGCTCAGCCTCAACTCCGGCGACGTCGGGGCGGCACTGGCCCATCTGGACCGCTGTCTGGGACTGGTCGCGCAGGCCCGGGATATCGACGTCGGGGAGGCCGATCACCGTCGGCTCGACGAGCAGGAGTGGGGGCTGCGCCTCAACCGCTGTCAGGTGTTGCAGGCGATGGACGACATCGACGGCGCCGACGCCGAGGTGGTGTTTGCGCTCGAGTTGGCGTCGAACACGACCGATGCGCAGCGGAATCGCGCGATGACGCTGTGTTCGGTGGCGGCGATCGCCGTCGAGCGCGAGCAGTGGGGTCGTGCGCTGCGCTTCGCCGGGGAAGCCGTCGACGAGTGCGCCGCGCACAGTCCGGAGTCGCTGGGGGTGGCGTTGCTGAACCTCGCACAGTCGCATGCGCGGATCGGCGACTACGACGAGGCGGAGCGCGTCGCCGACCGCGCCGAAGGAGTCGTCGAGGACGTGTCGTCGCAGGCCGCACTTGCCCATCTCCGCGGCTACATCGCCATGGGCCGCAAAGATGCCGAGCGAGCGGCGGAATTGTTCGGCGAGTACGCAGCCACGGCGCGAGCACACGCCGACTTCCTGGAACCGCACCACCGCAGCGAATCGGCGAAGGCGCTCGGTATCGGGTTGCACGCCCACGATCCCGACGCCGCGCGCGAGCATTTCCTCGCCGTCGTGGAACAGGAGCGAGGAGCAGCCTCGCCGATGACTCTCGTGGCAGCACTGATCCAGGCGTCCGGGGCCACCCAGGATTGTGCGTTGGCCGCCCTGGACGGTGCGGAGGCGGAAGCGTTGCACGCCCATGCCGTGGCGCTGGTCGACGAGGCGGCGGAGGTGTCGCTCGCCCAACACCGGTTCGCCATGGCGGCGGTGTGCGACCTGACGCGCGTGCGCTACGTCGTCCAGTCCCACCCCCGCGTGACGGTGGATAACGGGCGCGTCCTGCGCGAAGCCCTCGACACGGTGCTCGCCGCCGCGGTGTACCTGCTTCACGTGGGCTTCGCCTCCTCCAAACATGTACAGCGGCGGCACTTCTGCGCCGAGCGCAGCGATGAGGCGTTCAATTTGGCGTTTGACCTGGCCGCTCGAATGGGTGAGACCGGTGTCGTCGCGCAACTCGTGGAAATGCGCAGTGCAACCCCAGCCGTTTCATCAGCTGCCTTCTCTCGGCCCGCGGTGTCCGCCTCAGTGGATTCCGTGCTGAGCGAGACCGCGTGGTCCGACGGTCTTGTCGAGGTCATGGCCGGTGACGGACGCAGCCCCGATGCAGGTGAGTACCCGACGTTGGTGGTGGCCGCGCCGCCGCGGCTGCTCCTGGACGCGAATACCGTCGTGCTCGGCGACGCATTCGACGTCGCCGAGCAACGGTACGGACTTGTCGACGACCGACCGCCGGTGACTACCTGGTAGGTACCGACGGTCAAGGCGTCAGGGGCAGGTGACCTTCATCTCGAAGGACTTGGTCGAGACCGCCGTCGGATTGGCCATGTCGACACCGCTCACCTTGCCGGTGATGGTGTACGACTTGCCGTCCTTGGTGGCGGTGGCTTCCCCGCCGGGCACACCCTTGGTCCATCCGAGTGCCTGGCCGTTGGCGTTGCCCAGACCCACAGCCTGTGCCTCCGGCTTGTCGCCCTCGGTCACGGTGGCGCCGACGCCGGCGTTCCCGCCGTTGTCGCCGACGGCGATGAGGACCTTGCCGTCATGGGTGGTGCAGGCGACGGTCCGCGACCCCAGGTCCAACGGCTTGCCGTCGACGGTGACAGTTGCCTCGCCGCCCGTCTTCGAGCCGTTGTCCGACGAGCACGCTCCCAAAGCGCCGATGAGGCCGAGAGCGCTGATGCCGGCGACAACGGTGGTGGTGATGGTCTTTCGCATGACTTGCTCCTGTGGTTCTGACTGAAGCCGCCCCTTGTGGGCTGCTGAAGGCGAACCTACGCGCGGCATCTGTCTACCGATCACAAGTCGCATCAGCCAACGGTGGTGGTGAGCGCCGCCCAGAGCAGTGGGCTGTCGGCCACATGGCCCTCGGCGTACCAGCGTGCGCGCCGTTCGCGTTGCCAGCGCCCCAAGGTGGGGATCGGATCGGTGCTGCGATGTGCTTCGTCGACGGCGAGGATCAACTCCTCCAGCGGTTGGCGGTTGCCCAGCTCGCCGGCGACGGCCAGTGCGCGATTGGTGGGTACCGCCCACCGCGTCGCCGTCACGAGTTTCGCGCCGATGGTCAACGCCGCCATGGACAGTCCCATCGCGTCGGGGTGGCGCAGGTCGCCGCCGGAGTTGCAGCCGATCAACGCGGTGCGCGGCGGGAAGTGGTAGCCGCCGGACAGCAGGTCGGCGGCCCGTAGCGGCAGCGCTGCCCCGGAGGGGCCGGTGCAGCACAGGTGCAGGGCCGCGTCGACGCTTTCCCCGTCGACCGACGCCGCGGTGACATGTCCGACGTAGAGGAGTCGCGCGGCGCCGTCGAGGTGGTGGCGCAGCCAGTCGCGATCGACGTCGGTGCGGCGGGCCAGATCGCGATACTCGGCCACGGCCGGACGCACCGCAGCCGAGCCGGAAAGGAGTGCGGCCAATGGCGAGCCGTTGCTCGGGCGGCCCAGCACCGAGCCGAGTGGCGATGTCGCCGACTGCCCGGGCACCACTGGGTCCACCACGACGACGACGGGGCCCTCGGGTGGCCCGGCGGATGGCGCGATTGCGCCCGAGTCGTCACGGTGACTCCCGCGCACGGTCGCCGGGGCCGAGCCGACGATGTCGGCAAGGTCGTCGAGAAGCAGCATCTCCCACGGGACCCGGGTCAGCGAGGCGCTCGGCTGGATCCGGACCAGTGGGCGCGTCGGGGCGTCGCACAGTGTCGCCAGCAGCTCGTCAGGCAACAGGATGTCGCCCAGCTGGCGGGTGAGGCGCGCAGTGGATTCAGGGTGTGCCAGAGGGCCGCGCAAGAGCGCCCGTTGGACGCCGTCGGCAATGGACTCGCCCGACAACGGGTCGGGGACCGCGTCGGCCAACGCGTCTGCGACCACCGCCAGATCGGCGGCGGCAATCCGCGCGACACCTGCGAAGTCGTGGGGCCCATCGTTGTCCACCCATCGCCACGTGAGGTACCCGTCGCCGGCTTGCGCGTACTTGACCAGCAGCGTCGGCGTTGTAGCCATAGTCGGCAGTCTGCCAGGTAGCCGCGGGTAACGTTCCCCATGACCTCAGGAGGGCCTCTTTGGCACGCACGGGCGACATCGGAGTGGCGGCCGCGACCGCGATCGGCGTCGGCGGCATGATGGGCGCCGGGCTTTACACACTGGTCGGTCTCGCAGCCCATACCGCCGGCGTGTGGATCTGGGCGTCATTCCTCGTCGGCGGCGTGGTGTCGGTGTTCAGCGTCTACTCCTACGCCAAACTCGGCGCCCGCTACCCGAGCCGCGGCGGCGCCGCCGAATTCCTCATCCGATGCTTCGGCGACAGTCTCGTCGCGGGCGGGCTCAACATCTTCCAATTCCTCGGTTGGATCATCGCGATGGCGCTGTACGCGACGGGGTTCTCCGGCTACGTCCTGCACCTTGTTCGACACGAAGGCAGCGCTTGGGTCGGCAAAGCGATCGGCGTCGGCCTCGTCCTTTTCCTGATGGGGGCGAACTTCATCGGGGCCAAAGCGGTGGGCCGGGCCGAGCTCGTGGTCGTCGGGATCGAGCTGGTCATCATCGTCGGGTTCGTGGTGGCCGCGGCACTGCGGGCGACGCCGTCGAACTTCAGCGAGGACACCGGTGGCGACGGCCTGCTCGGCATGTTGATCGCGGCAGGCCTGCTGTATGTGACCTACGAGGGCTTCGGAGTGGTCACCAACTCCGCGGGGAATATGGCGGACCCGCGCAAGCAGCTGCCGCGCGCGATGTACCTCGCGCTGGGGATCGTCGTGACCGTCTACGTGGTCGTGGCGATCATGATCCTCATGGTGTTGCCGCTGGCGATCGTCGAAGCGAATGCCGGACACGTACTCTCCGAGGCGGGCCGCGCTGCCGCGGGACAGGCCGGCTTCATCATCATCGGGGTCGCGGCACTGCTTGCGACGGCCTCGGGCGTCAACGCGACCCTCTACGGCAACGCCAACCTGGCCTACACCGTGGCCAAGACCGGCGAGATGCCCGCAGACTTCGCGCGGGGAGTATGGCGTTCGGGCACCTGGGGACTGGTGGCAGCCGCCGCGCTGACCTGTCTGTTCGTCGTCGCGTTCCCGTTGTCGTCGGTCGGGCAGATGGCCAGTATGGCGTTTCTCATCGTCTACGGTGCCGTCAGCTTCGGGCACCTGCGGGTTCGACGCGAGACCGGTGCCCGAGCGCCGCTGCTGATCGCTTCGGTCGTCTTGAACGCAGGACTGTTCGCCTTGCTGCTCTATTACTCGGTCACCGAAGGGTCGACCGCCGCAGCGACCACTCTGCTGCTGGTCCTCGTCGCGAGCTTCGCCTTCGAGTACGCGTATCGGCGTGCGACGGGCCGACGCCTGCGCGTCGCGGCCCAGTGAGCTCGACGATCAGCCGTGCGCGTCGTAGATCGCCTTCGACAGCTCAGCCTTGAGGGCGGCGAACTCCGGCGTGCCCAGGACTGACGGGTCGCGCACCCCGTCGGGGGTGTCGCCGGGTAGCTCGACGCGGCGGTCGAGGATGACACGACCGGGGCGGGCACTCATGACCAGCACACGCGTTGCGAGGAACGTGGCCTCCTCGACCGAGTGGGTGATGAACACGATCGTCTTGCGCGCCTGTCGCCAGATCTTCAACAGGTCCACCTGGAGGCGTTCGCGCGTCAATTGGTCCAGCGCGCCGTAGGGCTCGTCCATCAGGATGATCGCCGGATCGTTGATGAGGACCCGGGCGATCTGGGCGCGCTGCTGCATGCCGCCGGACAGCTCATAGGGTCGCTTGTCGCCGAAGTCGCCCAGACCGACCTTCTCGAGCATCGCCGTGGACTGTTTGCGTCGCTGCGCCTTGGGGACGCGGCGCACCGACGGTCCGAACTCCACGTTGCCGCGCACCGATAGCCACGGGTAGAGCGTCGGCGCCTGGAACACCACGCCGCGGTCGACGGCCGGACCGCGCACGATCTTCCCGCCGACCTCGACGGTGCCGTCGGTGGGCTCGAGGAATCCGGCGAGCAACTGCAGCAGCGTCGTCTTACCGCAGCCCGACGGTCCGACGATGCAGACGAACTCGCCCGGCTCGATGGTCAGATCGGTGGCCTGCAGCGCGATCGTCGGCCCCGATGCGGTGTCGTAGGTCTTGGACGCACCGGTCAGCACGACCTTCTCAGCACCGCCGGTACTCAGTGCCGTGTCTACCGTTTCAATTTCAGTCATCGTGCACCCACCGATCGGGCCGCGTCGGGATACAACGCGGCGATGTACGCCTCAACGGGACGAACCGCATCGACCTGCCCTTGCGACAACAGGAACTGTGCGGTGTTGCGCAGGTCGGAACCGAGCTGTCCGCCGAGGAGTCGTGGAGCGGCCTGCGCCGCCGCGTCGAAGTACTGGTAACCCTTGATCTGCGTCAACACCTGCTCCACCGGCACGCCGAGCTGTCCGGCGATGTGCAGGGCGGCCTCGTCGGGCTTGCTGGCGAGCAGTCGGACGGCCCAATCCTGTGCCGCGGCCCAGACCGCGAAGAAGCGCGGATTCTGCGCGACGAAATCGGCACGGGCGCCGCTCAAGTCGTAGGTCGGCGACCCCTGCTCGCCGACCCGGGCACTGTCAGTCAGCACGTGCGCGCCCTCGGTGTGCAGCTCTGCCAATGTCGGTTCCCAGATGTAGGCGGCGTCGATCTGCTTGCCCAACCAGGCTCCGCGGATCGCATCGGGGGTGAGGTTGAGGACCTGTGCCTGACCGGCGATCCCTGCCTTCTCCAGGGCGGTGAGGAGGCTGAAGTGCGCGGTCGATGCGAAGGGCACGCCGATGCGCTTGCCCTTGAGGTCGGCAATCGTCTTGATGGACGGTTCGCGGGCGATCAGGGATTCCGCCGCCCCGATCTGGTCCTGCACCCACACCACCCGCATCGGGATGTCCAGCGGCAGGGACAGTGCCTTTGAGGCCGGCGCGCTGCCCAGGAGCCCGAGGTCCAGCGAGTTCGCACCGAAAGCCTGGATCACGTCACCGCCGGAGGAGAACTTGCTCCACACCAGCTTTGCCTTCGGCAGGCACGTCTCGAGGAGACCGGCGTCCTTGACGATGAGGTCGCCGTTGGGGATCTCCTGCCACGCGATGCGGATGGTGCCGGTGACCGACGGGTCGGGGGCCACGGGGCATGCGACGGCGCCGCCGATGGCCCGCGACTGCTCGGGGCGGCCCGATTTCACGCAACCACCGAGGCCGACGACGAGCAGGGCCGCAGCGGAGACGACGGCGGTGCGCCGTGCGACGGTGCGCAGGCTGCTGGTGCGCGGGCTGTTGGTGTGTGGGGTGGTGGTCATGCCTTTCCCTTCCACGGCACGAGGAGCACGCCGATCCACTTGATCAGCGCGTCGAGCGCCAGGGCGGTGATGCCGATGACCACGATGCAGGCGATCGTCAGCGCGGTGTTGAGCTGCTGGCCCGACAGGTACGCTAACCCGCCGATGCCGGGGATGCCGTTGTTCAACTCGGCGGCCACGACGGTCGTCCACGCGAATCCGACGGCGATCCGGATGCCGTTGATGACCTCCGGAGCGGTCGCCGGGAGCACCACGCGAGTCACGGTCTGGGACCGGCTGGCGCCGAGTGCGCGGGCCGCGTTGATCTGGTCCTGCTTGACCGAGAGCACGCCGTCGGCAGTCGAGATCGCGATCGCGGGGAACGCGGCGAGGAACAGCAGCCAGATCTTCGAGGTGTCGCCGATACCGAACCAGACGATCAGCAGGCCGATGTAGCCCAGCGGCGGAAGTGCGCGCAGGAAGTTGATGTAAGGCTCGACGATCGTGCCGAACGTCTTGGACGTGCCCATGAGGAAGCCGACGATCGGTCCGAGGATGATCGCGGCACCGACGCCGGCGCCGATCCGCTGCAGGCTGGCGACGAGGTGCTCCCACAGGAAGTAGTTCTGTTCGCCGAGTACCTCGCGGGGCACACCCGGCGCGACCTGGTGCCAGGTGCTCGCGCGCACGGCTGCGCGCCACACCGCCGCCGGTGTCGGGAGGAACTTCTCGTCGACGAGGTGCAGCGCCGTGATCAGCCACCACACCAGAAGAAACGCGATGAGTGCGGCCAATCGGACCAGCCACGCCCGAACGGCGTGGGGTAGCGGCTCGATCACCGCATTCTTGACCCGCAACAGCGGGGGTTCGCCTGCCATTGCACGATAATCGCCGATCCGGCGGGCAATTCCCTATGCCGCAATCTCGCTGAGCGAAACCCTCCGGACCCGCGGCCATATCGGGTATGGCCCGCTCTGGGCCGATGCCCGTTTCAGTCCAGTTGTCAGTTCAACCGGCTGACGTCGTAGAGGAGTAGACCAGGCCAGCGGCGGACGTCGCGGGGGCTCTCGGCCACGGTGAGCGTGGACTGTCCGAACACGTCGGCCAGGGTCGTGGCCGTCGACATCGGGTGCGACGGGTCGTCGACCCAGGCGAGGATGCGGACCGGAATGTCGATGCGGGCCAGGTCGGCGGGGTCGGGGAGGTCGCTGCCGGCGGCACCGCGGTACACCGACGGCAGGAGGGCCTCGGCGACCTCGGGCAGCGTCTCGGGATGGCCGACGGCCGCGGGTGGCTGCGGGGCGTCGCGACCGGCCGCGAGGAAGGGGCTCTCACCCTGCTCTTCGATGAGTGCGGCATTGGCGAGGTACTGCTGCGCCTGCGCGACACGGGTCTCCCACGCGGTCGGTGGCAGCAGTAGTGTCAGTCCGGCGAAACGATCTGGGTCTTTGATGGCCGCGTGCATGAGGGTGCCCGAACCCATCGACGTGCCGACGCCGTACACGCGCTCGCCGGGGAAGAACCCGTCCAGCAGGGTCAACAGGTCACCGGCCAGGTTGGGCCACAGGTAGTCGTCGGCATTGCGGCTGCCCGTTGAGCGGCCGTGACCGCGTGCGTCATAGCGCAGCAGCCGCGTGCCCGACAGGCCGCGGCCGAGGTCTAGGTCGAGCACGCGGTCGCGCGCCCGGCTGGACGTGAGGCCGTGCAGTTGGACGACCGGGTGCCCGCCCTCGTCGCTCAGCTCGACAGACAATGCCGCGCCGGGCAACTCGAAGACCGTCATGGGGTTCCTCTCATGTCGTTGTCATCGTACGAAGGCCGTGCGGCCGGTGCGAGCGGAGCACGTCTGCAGCCAGTAGGGTACGGCCATGCGGCTCACCAACGTCGCCCACCTGCGCCTCCCGTTCGGCCGGTTGATGGGCTACGACGTCACCGTCTCCGAGCCCGGTGCGGTCCTGCCGGTGTCCTTCGATCAGCGGCGTCACGTCGGTGCCGGTGAGCGCGGCGGTTCGTGGATGGCATTGTCGTTCCGACTGACCGACTCCGTCGGCCTCGACGAGCTCGCGGCGGCGTGGCTCGCGGTCATCGCCCGCCACGGCACGCTGCGCACGGTCTTCACGCCCGGATCCGACGACGAGCCCGAACTCGCCGACGTCGAGATCAGCGCGGGGGAGTGGATTGAACACCCGGTCGCCCCCGGTGAGGCGGTCAACGACGCGCTGCGCGACGTGCTCGACCGCACGTGCACCCCGTACTCGCGCCCTTCGCACCGGTTGTGCGTCCTGGAGACGGCGGCCGGGCCGACGATCGTCGTCGCCGCCGACCACTCGCACGTCGACATGTGGTCGATGCTGCTGATCCTGCGTGACTTCCTGGCGGCACTCGGGCGCGTCGAGGCCGGTGAGGCGTCCGGGTTGGACGAGGTGCCGCCCTTCGTCGCGCACACGCGCGCATTGCGCGAGAGGGCGGCTGCCCCCGACGATGTGCGGCGACGCTGGGCCGAGATCATCGACGACAGTGGCGGCGTGATGCCGCTGTTCCCCCTGCCGCTGGGCACCGCCGATCCGCACGAGGAGCGGGTCGAGGTCCGCGACGTGTTCGACGTCGACGACAGTGCCGCGTTCTCGGCACAGGCGCGCGATGACGGGGTGTCGACGTTGGCGCTGGCCGTCGCCGCGATGACGGCGGTCACCGCAGAGATGGCCGATGCACCGCTACGGGCAGTGTTCCCGGTCCACAGCCGTTATGACGACACTTGGCACGACTCGGTCGGGTGGTTCATCACCAACTCGGTCCTCGAATCCACCGTCGCGGAGCCACGGGCCGCATCGGCAGCGGTCCGGGAGGCCGTGCGGCTGGGGTCCTGGCCGCTGGACGACGTGCTCGCCCCCTGGGGCGGTATGCCCGAGGCGCCCGGGATGTTCGCGATCTCGTGGTTGGACCTGCGTCGCCTGCCGGTGCGGGTGGACGCCGCCGGCCTCGGCGCCCAGTACGTCGGCGCGACGATCCGAACTGACGGCGTCATGCTGTGGTTCATCCTCGATGGCTCGGGACTGCACCTGCGGTGCCGCTACCCGGACACCCCCGAAGCCCGGACGAACGTCGGTGGGTGGCTCGACCGGTTGGTCGCCACCCTGCAGGCGGGCGCCCGCTCGTCAGTCGGCGGAGTTCTGGTCAACCGCGACGGTGAGACGTTCCGCGTGCAGCGCGCGACCCGTGCCGATGTGCCCGCGATCGTCGGACTGCTGCTGGACGATCGGATCGGCGCCACTCGCGAGGTCGCCGAGTACGCCCCCTACGAGGCCGCCTACGACGTCGTTGCCCGCGACCGGTCGCACTACCTCGCGGTGGTGCGCGCCGACGACGGGCGGGTGGTCGGCACCATGCAGCTCACCGTGTTGCCGGGCCTGTCGCGGCGGGGCACGACGCGGCTGCAGATCGAGGGCTTGCGGGTGGCCCGGGCCGACCGGTCGCGGGGGTTGGGCACGGCGATGCTCACCTGGGCACACGCACACGGTCGGTCGCACGGCGCGACGCTGGCCCAGGTGACCACTGACGAGACCCGTGAGCGGGCCCGCGAGTTTTACGCCCGCCTCGGCTACACGGCCAACCACGTGGGTTTGAAGCGCGACCTCGCGCCGCCGCCCTGACTTCGAGCGCGACCGGGCAACCGCGCGGCAAGTGGGTGGCTGGCAGACTGGGGGTATGAAACCCGGTGACACCGCACCCGACTTCGCCCTGCCCGATCAGACCGGCACGACCCGGCGGCTCTCGGAATTCCTCGCCGACGGTCCGGTCGCGCTCTTCTTCTACCCGGCGGCGTTCACGCCGGGCTGCACGAAGGAGGCCTGCCACTTCCGCGATCTCGCCGCCGAATTCGCCGCGGCCGGCGTGCAGCGCGTCGGGATCAGCCGCGACGCCGTCGAGAAGCAGCAGCGGTGGACCGACACCCACAATCTCGACTATCCGCTGCTCGCCGACGTCGACGGTGCGGTCGCGCAGGCCTACGACGTTCGCCGCGGCCTTCTTGCCAAGGTCGGGATGCCCACCAAGCGCACCACCTTCGCCATCGCGCCCGACGGCACGGTGGCCGACGTCATCGCCTCGGAGATCGACATGTCGGTGCACGCCGACCGGGCGCTGCGGGCGCTGGGCAAGTCGTAGCGCGCGTCGCGCGGGACTGACGCGCGGGTCTGACGTGCGGGGCTAGCTATAGTCGCCGCGCGGCGAAATCGGCCGCGGCGAAGGTCATGCCGTTGAACGGGTAAAGCGCGTGTTGGATGCTCGGCTGGCCGATCGGGGCGCCGTTGCAGATGGTGTCGCCCGGCGCGCAATAGCTCGCGACCTTGGGGACGAACCGCGCGCCGATGGTGATCGGCGGTGCCCCGGTATCGCGGATGAACCGCGCCGACGGTGCGCCGAAGAACACCACCGCGGCGAGGTGCGGAGTGACGAACGTCGGCAGCGGCCGGGGCGCCAGCGCCGCGTACTCCTGGTACTTGCGCGGGATCTGGAGATGGTCGACCAGGGCGTAGCCGGAGACGACGGCGCCCTGGGAGTAGCCGCCGAAGACGATGCGGCTGCGCGGACACGCCCTGGCGATGTGCTGGATATCGGCCTGGGACGTTTTCACGCCGTCGTTGATCGTCTCGACGATCTTCGCCGGATTGCCGAAGTTGTCGCTGGCCGCGTAGCGCACGGCCCGCACCCGCAGTGACCGGCCCTGGGTTCGCAAGCGGAGCGCCTCGACAAACGCGAGACCGGTGAAGCCGACGGGTCCGCCGGGTTCGGCGGTACCGCGGGCCCAGAGGACCTCCACGTCGGCACACGGCGCCGCGGAGGCGGCGGGGGCGGTCAGCGTTGCACCGGAGGCGACGGCGAGTGCGCAGAGTCCTGCGGCGGCAAGGCGTGCGATCATCGGCCCAGGGTAGCGCGCCGAGCGTTCACGGGCGTTCGCCGTGCCCGAGGTTCCAGTCGGGTAGCGCAGAGTCGCGCACCAGCCGCTTCAGCGTTGCGGCGTCGGGGAAGCCGCCGTCGCTCGCGCGGTCCCAGACCCGCTCGTCGTCGACGTCGACCGTGAACACCCCGCCCGTGCCGGGCACCAGCGTGACGCGGCCCAGTTCGGATCCGAAGGTCGACAGGAGCTCCGAAGCCATCCAGGACGCGCGCAATAACCAGTTGCACTGCGTGCAGTAGGTGATCGTGACCGTCGGCGTCATGGAATCGCACCTGCTGCGGCTACGCCGCGGCCGCCTCGTCCGCCTTGGCGGTCGGTGTCGCTGCCACCCATCAGCATCGCTACGAGGAGTCTCCTTCGGAGTCGGATCATTTCGAACCGGGTCGCTGTGGACACTACCGGCGACCGGATAGATTTGGGCGCATGCCTTCCAAGCCGTCCGATCACCTGTCCCGTGCCTGTGACATCGTCGCGTCGTTGACCCTGGAGCAGAAGGCGGCGGTCACCACCGGTGCCAGCTTCTGGGAGACGGTCGGGGTCGACGGTGCCCCCGCGTTCACCCTCACCGACGGACCGCACGGTATCCGCAAGCAGACCGGCGATGGCGACGCGCTGGGCCTCAACGACTCGGTGGTCGCGGTGTGCTTCCCGCCGGCGGTCGCGATGGCGGCGACCTTCGACACGGACCTGTCGGCACAGGTGGGTGACGCGCTCGGGCGGGCGTGCCTCGCCGAGAAGATCGGCGTGCTGCTCGGGCCGGGGATCAACATGAAGCGCTCCCCGCTGGGCGGGCGCAACTTCGAGTACTACTCCGAGGACCCGTTCCTCGCCGGGCGCATGGCGGCGGCCTACGTCAACGGCGTGCAGGCGCACGGCGTGGGCACCTCGCTCAAGCACTTCGCAGCCAACAACCAGGAGACCGAGCGGTTCCGCTACAGCGCCGATATCGATCCGCGGCCGCTGCACGAGACGTACCTGCGCGCCTTCGAGCACGTGGTGCGCGCAGCGCAGCCGTGGTCGGTGATGGCCGCCTACAACAAGATCAACGGCGTCTACGCGACGCAGGACCGGTGGTTGCTCACCGATACGCTGCGGGGCCGGTGGGGGTTCGAGGGCCTCGTCGTCTCCGACTGGGGCGCGGTCGACGACCGGGTGGCCTCCGTGGCGGCCGGCCTCGACCTGGAGATGCCCGGCGGCACCGGTCTGGGCCCGGCGGCCGTCGTCGCCGCCGTCGGGCACGGTGCCCTCGATGAGGGTGCGCTCGACGAGGTCGCCCAGCGCGTCATCGCCCTCGCCCTGACCGCAGCCGATAATGCCGTCGACACCGACTACGACAAGCAGGCTCAGCATGATCTCGCGGTCGCGATTGCGCGGCGGTGTATCGTCCTGCTCCGCAACGAGCCGGTCGGTGACGCACCCGTTCTGCCGCTGGCGCCCGCGCAGCAAGTTGCCGTCATCGGCGAGTTCGCCCGCACCCCGCGCTACCAGGGCGGTGGCAGCTCCAAGGTGAACCCGACACAGGTCGACGCCGCACTCGAGCAGATCAGCGTCCTCGCCGAAACCGACGTCGTCTTCGAGCCCGGGTTCACCACCGACGGCGACGGCGATGACGCTGGCCTGGCGGCGGCAGCCGTTGCCGCGGCGCGCGACGCCGATGTGGCGGTGCTGTTCCTCGGGGTCCCCGATGGGGCGGAGTCCGAGGGCTTCGACCGGACCGGGTGGGAATTGCCGCGGGCGCAACTGGACTTGTTGGCCGCGGTGCTCGAAGTCAACCCGCGCACCGCCGTCGTGTTGTCGCACGGCGCGGTCCTCGACCTCGCCGAGGTCGTCGCGGCACCGGCCGTCGTCGACGGCCAGCTACTCGGGGAGGGCGGCGGCGCCGCAGTCGCCGACATCCTCTACGGCCTCGACGACCCGTCGGGCCGACTGGCGGAGACGGTGCCGCTGCGTCTGCAGGACACCCCCGCCTACCTCGACTTCCCGGGCGAGCTGCTGCACGTGCGCTACGGCGAGGGCGTGTTCATCGGGCACCGCTACTACGACGCCCGCGGTCTGGAAGTCCGCTTCCCGTTCGGCCACGGCCTGTCCTACACGACCACGGAGTTCACCGACGTGTCGGCGGTGGTGACCGACGACGGGATCGACGTGACGCTCACCGCCACCAACACCGGCGGACGCGACGGCCGGGCCGTGGTGCAGGTGTACACCGGCCTGGACACCTCGGTGGTGGCGCGCCCACCCCGCGAGCTGAAGGGAATGGCCGCGGTCCGACTCGCCGCCGGGGAGAGCACGAGCGTCGCGGTACACGTCCCGCGCGCCGAGCTGGCGTACTGGGACCGAGACGCCGCCGGACCCGCCGGGCAGTCCGGCGATTGGGTGGTCGAGGGCGGCGAGTACCGCATCGACATCGGGCACAGCAGTCGCGACATCGTCGCCACCACGACGGCCACGGTGGCCGCCGATCCCTCGACGAAGACCGCCGGGCTCGCCTCGACGCTGTCGGAGCTGCTCGCCGACAAGGCGACCCGGCCGATTGTGCTCGGCGCCTTGGAGAAGTCGATGGGCATCACCGAACTCGACCCGACCCTGGAAAAGTTGATCGGTTCGATCCCGCTGGGCCGCATCGCGCCGATGCTCGGTTTGAACGCCCCCGAACTCGAGGGCGTATTGGCCAAAGCGTGACCCGCCTTACCCCGGTCGACGCCCGGATGCTGTGGGCGGCACCGGCCGCGCACAGCGACCAGTTCCTGCTGTATGCCTTCGACGAAACCGAGGCGTCCGCCGACGCCGTGCGCGCGCAGGTGCTGGCGCGAGCCGCGGATATCCCGCGGTGCAACGTCGCGGTTCGCGAGGTGCCCGGCCACCTCGACTACCCGGCCTGGGGACACTCGGCGGTCGCCGGGGACCAGGTCGTCATCCATCGCCTTGCCGATCGGTCGTGGACCGGGCTGCTCGAGGAGATCGGCGTCCTGCTGGCCGACCAGGTCGATCCGCGCGAGCATCCCTGGCGGCTGCACCTGTTCGACGGTGTGGCACCGCCTCCCGGTATCCCAGGCGCCGCCGCGCGAGTGCGGGCGGCGGTGCTGCAGGTGTCGCACGCACTGGCTGACGGTCGGGGTGCCAGCGAGCTGGCGCGCCAGCTGTTCGGCGGGTCACCCGCCGATCCGACGACCGCGGGACCGTCGACCCGGCTCATCCCAACTCCGCTGCGGGCGTTGGGCGGATTGGTCCGGCTGCCGGTACAGATTGCCGGGCTCGTCGTCGGCGGGGTGCGGTCCTACGCCCGGTCCCGCGGCGAGGATCCGGACGGTCTTGGGCCGGTGGCCCCGGCGTCGATCAACTGCACGCCCGGACCACGGCGCGTCCTGCGCACACTCACCGTCGAGCGCAGTGTCTTTCCCGGCCGGGTGACCCCGAGTGCCATCGCGGCTATCGGGGACGCGCTGGCCTCCGCGGGCCTCGTCGACGGCGATCCCGTCGTCGAACTCACCGTCGGTCGCGGGGCAGCGAACGGTGGCAGGCCGGCCAACGACTTCTTCATGGCCGGTATCGCCACCCGCACGGACCTGCCCGACGAGGCTCGTCGTCGGGTGATCGTCGAGCAGATCGACGCCGCCCGCGCCCGTGACGGAGCCCGGGACCGGGTGGCCGCCAGGCGTGCCGAGGACGCGACACCCGCAGTGCTGATGCACTGGGCCACCACTGGATTCGCGTCACCGGTGGCGGACGCGGTGACCGGTCACTCGGTCGTGTCGTCGGTGAACCGTGGCGCGGCTGATCTCTTCCTTGCCGGTGGTCGGGTCCGGCTCACGGCCGGCTTCCCCGCTCTGTCGGCCGTGCATGCCCTGACCCACGGGGTCCACGGCATCGGGGACGCGGTGACGGTGTCGGTGCTTGCCGATCCCGACGTCGTCGACGTCGCCGCCTACCTGCCGGTTCTGGCCGAAGCTATTGCTCGAGGACCGGCCGACCGCGGGTGAGCCGCTTGGGCAGGCGCTCGGCCAGCCCGCCCAGCGGTGCGACCGAGGCGTTGAGGAGTTCCACGGTGGCGCGCAGGTCGCTGACCGCCTCTTGCATCGCCATGAGGCTGGGGGTCAGCTCGTTCATGTTCTCGGTGAGTTCGGCGACGCGGTCCAACGGGCCGCCCGGCGCGATGGCGCGTTCGACGGCGCCCTGGTCGCCGAGGAGTTGGTCGAGCAGGCCGTCGTCGTCGGCGAGGCGGTCGATGATGCCGCCCGGTTCGGCGACTTTGTCGAGCACGCCGCCGGGTTGGGTGAGCTTGTCGATGACGCTGCCGTCGGCGGTGAGCCGTTCCAGGATCCCGCCCTCTTCACTCATCGCATCGAGTAGCCCGCCTTTGGCGGTGAGCCGCTCGAGGATGCCGTCGCTGCCGGTGAGCCGGTCCACGACGCCGTTGTGGCGCAACAGCCGGTCGACCGGGCCGCCGGCCTCGAGAGCGCGACCGATCGGGCGGTCGGGTCCGAGGAGTTCGGCGACGTGGCTGAGGATCTCCAGCGGCGAACGCGTGTCGGCGAGCAGGTCGGAGTTGATCCCCAGGGCGTGGTTGATCTCGTTCTGCACGCCTTCGGCGCTGACGCGGGCGACCGCGACGGCGGACTCGACGGCACTGAGCGCGACGCCGGTGATGGCGAAGCCGAGGCGGATCGGCAGGCCGATCACCGTCTGGGCAGTCAGGTTGGGCGTATCCATGCGCACAGCTTAGGACACGGCGTCGGATCCACCTGCGACATTGGCTTCGCGGGCGCCGTGGTCGGCCGGACCGTTACCGGGTCGGTGCCGTCCCGTCGGCGCGACGCTCCGCCTCGACGACGTCGACCGATTCGTCGGGAGCCAGGCCGGCCATCGCCTCGGCGGCGCGCTGCTGCTGTTCCTCCAGCGGAGTCATGGTCTTGAGCTTGACCTCCTTGATGAAGAGGATCGCGACCAATGCGAGGCCGCCCATGACCGCGGCGATGGCGAAGATGGTCGGCACACCGTCGCCGAAGGCGTTCTGCTGGACGGCCGCACACTCCTCGGTGAGGTTGCCCGCGATACCCGCCTTCAACAGCTTGCCGCACTCGGTGACCTTCTCCATGGCGCCTTGCGCGCCCAGCGTCGGGACCAGCGAGTGGCCCAGTGCGGTGAGTCCGGACAGGGTGAGGTCTTTGACGTGCGTCGACAGCACCGCACCGAGCACCGAGACGCCCGCCGCACCGCCGAGGGAGCGGAAGAAGGTGACGGTCGACGTAGCGACGCCGAGGTTCTCCGCGGCCACCGCGTTCTGGACCGGCAGGACGAGGTTCTGCATGGTCATGCCCATGCCGGTGCCGAGGATGAACAGGTAGAGCCCGATCAGCCACATGCTCGTGTGCGCGTTGATCGTGGCGAGCAGGGCGAAACCGGTGGTCAGGAGCACACCACCGGCGATGAGGAAGATCTTCCAGCGGCCGTACTTGGTGATCAGCCCGCCCGAGATCGTCGCGAACACCAGCGATCCGAGCACCATCGGCAGGGTCAGCAGACCGGCGATGGTGGGCGAGTAGCCGCGGCCGAGCTGGAAGTACTGCCCGAGGAACACCGCCGAGCCGAACAGGGCGACGCCGACGGCGATGCTGGCGAGGGTGGCCAGTGCGGTCGTGCGGTCGCGGAACAGGTGCAGCGGGATGATCGGGTCTTCGACCTTCAAGAACTGCGGAAGGAAGCGGTTGAGGAGCTTGCCCTCGGCCAACACGGCCAGGACCAGGAGGACCACGCCCAGCGCGGCGAGGCCGTAGGAGTGGCCCGAGGCCCAGGCGAAGGACTTGCCGGCCAGCGTGACCCAGGTCAGCAGGATGACGACACCGCCGGCGATCAGCGACGCGCCCAGGTAGTCGATGCTGACGCCGGGCTTGCGGATCGTCGGCACGTTGAGGGTCTGCTGGATCACAATCAGCGCGATGATCGCCAAGGGCACGCAGACGTAGAAGGTCCACCGCCAGCCCAGCCAGCTGGTGTCGGTGATGACGCCGCCGAGCAGGGGGCCACCGACCGTGGCGATCGACATGATGGCGGCGATCGGCCCCTGGTAGCGCCCGCGCTCACGGGGGCTGAACATGGACGCGATGACGATGATGACTAGGGCCTGCAGGCCGCCCAGGCCGATGCCCTGGATCACGCGGAAGCCGATCAGCATGGTCGCCGAGGTGGACATGCCACCGAGGATCGAGCCGATGGTGAAGAGCACCAGGGAGATCTGGACGAGGAGCTTCTTGCTCATCAGGTCGGCGAACTTGCCCCAGATGGGTGTGGTCGCCGTCGACGCGAGCAGGGTCGCCGTCACGATCCAGGTGTACTGGTCGGTGGTGCCGTGCAGATCCTTGATGATCTCGGGCAGCGCGATCGAGACGACCGTCGACGAGAGGAAGGCTACGAACATACCCAGCAGCAGGCCGACGAGGGCCTCGATCTTCTGGCGGTGCGTCATCGGAGTGAGATCCGAATCGGCGGAGGCGTCAGTCATGGACGAAACTCTTTCTCCAAAGGGGGTGCCGGGACGAGTCAGTGCGACTGCGGCAACCGGCAAATTCTAGCGGACTTTAGTTGCAACACGCAACTAAAGCGGTCTATTCCAGGTCCGCATCGTCGCCGACGCTCGCACCCAGGCGGCCCAGCAAGTCGATCAGGGTGCGGATATCGACGGGATCCCACTGTGCAAGCCGGCTGCGCCACCGCTGTGTCACGGCCGCCAATGTCTCCTGGATCCGGTCGCGTCCATGATCGGTGAGGTCGATGAGCCGTGCCCGTGCGTCGTCGGGGTCGGGATAGCGGTGGACGAGGCCCAGCCTCTCCACGGCGTCGACCTGGCGGGTGACCGTCGACTTGCCCACGCCCAGCGCATGCACGAGTTCCGACATCGGGACCGGTGCGCGACGCGCAACCGACATGAGCAGCGGGTAGCACGACGGGTCCATCTTCGGGTCGATCACCGCGGAATGGGCGCGGGCACGGACCCGGCCGCGTCGCCAGAAGTCGGTCAGCTCGGCCTCGAGTTCGGCGATCAACTCATCGGTCGCACCGCCTGCGCCGGTCGGTTCACTCATCCCTGTGCCTTCGCGGCCGCCTTTGCGGCCTTCTTGAAATCTCGGACCTGCTGGAGGGAATCGGCGTCGACGACGTCGGCCACCGACCGGTACCCCTTCTTCGCGTAGTCGCCGGCGGCCTTCGTCCAGCCCTTCGGTGCCACCCCGAGTTGCTTGGCGAGCAGTGCCAGGAAGATCTTCGCTTTCTGCTCCCCGAACCCGGGGAGAGCGCGCAATCGCGCGAGGAGTTCGGCGCCGGTGGGAGCATCGGACCAGATGGCAGCGGCATCCCCGCCGTATTCGTCGACCACGACGTTGGCCAGCGCCTGGATCCGACCGGCCATCGACCGGCCGTAGCGGTGAACCGCCGGCGGGGTGGCGCAGAGGTCCGCGAATGTATCGGGGTCGGCGGCGGCGATGGCGCCCGGATCGACGGTGCCGAAGCGTTGGGAGATCTTCAGCGGCCCGGCGAACGCACGTTCCATGGGGAACTGCTGATCCAGCAACATCCCCATGAGTAGGGCGAACGGATCGGCGGACAGTAGCGCGTCGGCGTCGGGGTCCTGGGCGATCGTCAGCTGCGCGGAAATCGGCAAGTCGTCCATGGCCCGAGTGTATCGACCGCTAGGGTGGGCGCATGCCAAGCGGAGTGAAGACAGCGCTGCGCGTGCTGGGGGCGGGGTTGATCGTGGGCGCTGCCGTGGCGGCGCCGGTGCACGCGGCACCCGGGGACGACCCGTACGCCGGGGGGCGCAACTACGTCAAGACGTTGCAGTGTCCGGTGGCCGACCCGTGGCCCGGGCCGCCCCTGCACACGTGGGTCGATGTCTGGAACCGGATTACCTACCCGTCCGACGGGCTGCCGCCGCCGGCCATCGCGCTGGTCGCCGACACGCGCCGGGAACAGACCACGATGACGCCGATCACCGAGTACTCGATGTGGATCACGGTGAACTGGCGCAACGCCGACAACGGTCGCCGTGGAACGGTGAAACTGCGCGCCCGTGCCCCGCGAAACACCTGGCAGGCCGTCCTGCACCCCGGTCGGGGTCGGGTGTTCTTCGAGATTCATCAGAGCGTGACGGCGATCCTTGCGGTTCCGGGTGTGAACCCGCAGACCGCGGTGTGCCGGGGATCGGCCACCGCGGTCTGAGTACGCGGCTGCTGCCGCGGTCGCCGTGAGGTCAGGAATTGATGATTCCGACCGCCGGCAGGAAGAAGCATTCGCGGTTGCCGCCCACCGGCGCGTTGCCGTAGACCGCGGCGAGGATCGTCCCCTTGCCGGTGTCGACCGGGACCAGACGTGCGCCGGACAGCCCGGGAAGCGCCTTCAGCACCGGATTCGTGTCCGCCAGTGGAGCGAGATCGGCCGTCCCGCCCTGCATCGTCGCGGTGTTGAACCAAGCGACCTGCATGTTGCCGCCTTTGCCGGCGACACCGGCGTCAGCGGGGATGAAGGCGAACGCCGTGTGCTTGTCCTTGACGACGTTGGGATCGGGCACGTTCACCCCGGGCAGGGGAAAGGGCAGCGTGCTCACGGGATTGGCCGTGCGCAGCGGCCACGGACCGGGGATCCCGGCTGCACCCGCGGTCGCCAGCCCGAGCGGGTTGTCCGGCGTCGGGGCGGTGCACAGCGGCGCGACCGACGGGGAGAGCGGGTGCACGCCAGCCTGGCGCAGCAGGCTCAACGGGTCGGCAGCGGCGTCCACCTTCTTGATGCCCGGTGTCGGTACTTGATCGGCGGCGGTGAGCGGCGAGATCTGACCCGCGGCGCCGATGATGGCCTGCAGGACCTCGACGAGCACCTTGTCGCCGCCGAGTTGCTTCACGAAGTGCAGTGCCGCGGCCAGTTCGTTGTCGAAGGGGACCTGGATCGGCAAGACGCTGGTTCCGCCGGGGTTGGCACGCGGAAGTTCCGGTGCCGCGGGCAGGGCGGGCACCTGTGGCGCGGCTTGGACGGTGGGGGCGCCGATCGCCAGCACGGTCGCGCTGAGCAGTCCGACGGCCGCGGTGAGGGCTGGTCGTGGGAGGTTGCCGAACATTGTCACTCCAAGTCGTGTGTTACCAGTGTTACTAATGAGGTTTCAGTGACAGAACAACACGCATGTGACTATGAGTGCAATCGGTGAGTCCGAGCTGTGACGCTGCTGATACCGCGCATAGACACCGGAGGCGAAGCCTCCGGCGCGAAGGCAGCTCAGGGCGAAGTCCCGTTCTTTGCCTTTGAAAGGGGACACAGGGGCCGGAGCCCCGCGGGGATCAGATGTAGGCGATGCCGATGACCGGCACGATCCCGCAGGAGACGATCCGCTTGGACTTGGTGCGGGTGGTCACGGCGCCGGAGATGACGCTCAGCACGCGGCCGCGGCCGGTGGTGGCGATGGCGGTGAAGGTGCCTGGACCGTCGGTCGCATTGATCTTCGGGTTGCGCTTCAAGTTGATACTGCCGGTGCGGCCCGTATCGAGGTTGAGCCACTGGGCCACGAGCGGTCGCGCATGGTTGGTGATTGCCGGGCCGGTGCCCAAGCTGGTGTAGACGTAGCCGGCCTGCCCGCGCTTGGGTCCGGGGGCCGGTGCCTTCTGGGGGCCCGCGGTGACCAGGGCACGACCGAGCGAGTTGCCGCCACCGGCCGACCCGAGGGGGCCCTTGGCGGATTCGGGCATGCAGCCGATCCCGATGGTCGGGTACAGGAACTCCTGGATGCGCGGCGCGCCGGGGCCGCGGGGGATCTCCGGGTCGCCGGGCTTGGTCTTCTTCTTGGCGGCCGGAATCTGGCCGGTCCGGTGGTAGGCGGCCAGGTTGCGCTTGCCGGGCTCGGTCAGGAAGTCGGTGATCTGGCGCCACACAGCCTTCACCTCGACGGGGAGCGACGGATCCGAACCGAGCGTCTGTGCGTCGGCGAAGATGGCGGGATTGACCTTGCCGTCGGGGCCGGGAGTGGCCATGGATCCCACGATGGCGGGGGCGAATGCGCCCAGGGAGTCCAGCACGCGCTGGTCGACCTTCGTCGGTGCGACCGTCAGTGCGGCGGTCAGCCCGTCCTGCGCAGCAGGGGCGGCGTGTGCGCCCGGGATCGCCGCGACAGGCGCGGCGAGGGCGGCGGACAGGGCAATGGTGGCCGCGGCGAACGGAAGCGTCAGTCGCACGGGGTGAATCCTTACAGTCGGCGAAAGCGATCGCGCGTCAGTCTATGTCGCGATGCGGGTCGCTTTGGGGTGCGGGAGCGCATCGAACCCGCAGCACGCACCATAACCCCAAGAATCTGTAACCACTGTTACTGGAGATTCAATTGTTACGAAGGTGTTCCCGTTGGTGTTCCCGTGCATGGCGGCCGCGCGCGGCCTACCGGGGTGGTTAGATCGATCCATGCCGCTGCGTCGCTCGCTGTCGAAGTCCGTGTCCACGTCTGCGCCGCGCCGAGTCGCGGGTGTGGTCCTCGCGGCAGCGCTCGCCGTCGGGATGGCCGCCTGCGGCGGACCGGACAACGACCGCACCGTCACGATGCTCACCCACGATTCGTTCGAACTGCCGTCGTCGGTGATCGACGCATTCCACCAGAGCACCGGGATGACCCTGAAGATCGCGAAGTCCGGCGATGCGGGGAAGCTCGCCTCGCAGATCTCGCTGACCCCCGGATCACCCAAGGGTGACCTGGTGTACGGCATCGATAACACGTTCGCGTCGCGCCCGATCGAGGCAGGCGCGCTCGAAAGCTATATATCGCCGGCCGCAGTCAACGGAGCAGACCAGTATGCGCTGCCGGGTGGGTCGAACCTGCTCACCGCGGTGAACCGCGGCGACGTGTGTCTCAACGTCGACCTGGCCTGGTACGACCGGCGCGATGCCGCACCGCCGACCTCGCTCGACGATCTGGTGAAGCCGCAATACCGCGACCAGGCGGCGCTGCTGGACCCCGGGACGTCCTCGCCGGGCATCTCGTTCCTCCTCACCACGATCGGGCAGAAGCGCGGTGGCTGGGAGGCCTACTGGCGCCGCCTCGTGGACAACGGCGCGACGATCGTCTCCGGGTGGGAGATCGCCTACAACCAGCTGTTCAGCGCGGGCGCCGGTCACGGCACCAAGCCGATCGTCATCTCCTACGCGTCGTCGCCGGCCGCAACGCCGGGGACGGCGGCACTGTTGGAGACCTGCTTCCGGCAGGTCGAGTATGCGGGCATCCTCAAGGGCGCGGCCAACCCCGAAGGGGCGCGCAAGGCCATCGACTTCCTGCTGAGCCCGACTGTGCAGAAGGCACTGCCGTCGGCGATGTACGTGTATCCGGTCACCCGCGGGATCGCCATGCCCGACGGTTGGGCCACCCGCGCCCCCATTCCGGAATGGACGGTGAACATGCCCCCGGATTACATCGCCGCGAATCGGGAGAAGTGGCTGCAGCAGTGGCGCGATGCCGTCCGACGCTAAGCGCTTGCGCGGTCGCGCGGGGGTTGCACTGCTGGCGGTGATACCGCTGGCATTCCTCGTGGTCTTCTTCGGATGGCCGCTGCTCGCCCTGTTCGGACGTGCCGTGGCCACCGGGGACGGGGCGGGGATCCTCGAACTCCTGCAACGTGCCGGAGCCGGCCCGCTGTTGGCGTTCACGCTGGCGCAGGCGGCGGCGTCAACGGTGCTGACGCTGATCGTCGCAGCGCCGATCACGTGGTTGGTGGCGCGCGTGCGCTTCTCCGGTTCGCGGTTGCTGCTGGTCGTCGTCACCCTGCCGTTCGTGCTGCCCAGCGTCGTCGTGGGCATGGCGTTCCGGGCGGTGTTCACCGGCCCGCTCGGTTTCCTACCTCCTTGGATGGGCGGCGCCCTCGACGATGCCGGTCCCAGCCTGATCCCCATCCTGTGCGCGCACGTGTTCTTGAACGCGGCCGTCGTCGTGCGGGTCGTCGGAGCGGCGTGGGCGGGGCTCGATCCGAGTCTGGAGCAGGCCGCGCAGATCTGCGGTGCCACACCGTGGCGCGCCTTCGCGACGGTGACGCTGCCGCGCCTGGTGCCGTCGATCGCGGCCGCCGCCGCCCTGGTGTTCCTGTTCTGCACCACCAGTTACGGCGTGATCATGGTGCTCGGCAACGGTCGGGTGCGCACGGTCGAGACGGCGATCTACACCGAGGGTGTCGGCTATTTCCGGCTCCCCGAGGCCGCGGCGCTATCGGTGGTGCAGATTGTCGTCGTCGTCGCGACCCTGGTGGTGGCCCGCCTGCTCTCGGGGCTTGCGGGGACCACGCCGGGCGGGGCCGGGGCCCCTGCGGATCGTGCCGGCGGCCAGCCGCCGCGA
>DLKD01000114.1 GCA_002477755.1 Gordonia sp. UBA7599 | reverse complement strand
TCGATCTCCGGCTATCACATCCAGGAAGCCGGAGCCACGGCCGACCTCGAGCTCGCCTACACACTCGCGGACGGCGTCGAGTACATCCGCGCGGGCCTCGCTGCCGGCCTCGACATCGACAAATTCGCGCCGCGCCTCTCGTTCTTTTGGGGCATCGGGATGAACTTCTACATGGAGGTCGCCAAGCTCCGCGCGGCGCGCCTGATCTGGAGTGAGTTGGTCGCGAAGTTCGATCCCAAGTCGGCCAAGAGCCTGTCACTGCGCACGCATTCACAGACCTCGGGCTGGTCGCTCACCGCCCAAGATGTGTTCAACAACGTCGCACGGACCTGCGTCGAGGCGATGGCCGCGACCCAGGGGCACACGCAGTCGCTGCATACCAACGCACTCGACGAGGCGATCGCGCTGCCGACCGACTTCTCCGCGCGCATCGCCCGCAATACGCAGCTACTCCTGCAGCAGGAGTCTGGGACGACGCGCCCGATCGATCCGTGGGCTGGCTCGTACTACGTCGAATGGCTCACCGCGCAGCTCGCCGAACGAGCTCGGGCGCACATTGCCGAGGTCGAAGAGGCCGGCGGCATGACACAGGCCATCAACGAGGGCCTGCCGAAGCTGCGCATCGAGGAGGCGGCGGCGCGCACCCAGGCCCGGATCGACTCCGGTCACCAGCCGCTCGTCGGCGTCAACAAGTACCGTCCCGCGCAGGACGAGGAGATCGACGTCCTCAAGGTCGACAACTCCAAGGTGCGTGCCGAACAGCTGGACAAGCTCGCGCGTCTGCGTGCCGACCGCGATCAGGCCGCGGTGGACTCCGCGTTGGCCAACCTCACCCGGGCGGCGGGCGAGGCCGGCGGTTCGAACCTGGACAACAACCTGATGGCTTTGGCCATCGATGCGGCCCGGCACGGCGCCACCGGCGGTGAGATCTCCGACGCGATGGAGAAGGTGTTCGGGCGCCACCAGGCCCAGATCCGTACCATCAGCGGTGTGTATCGCCATGAGGCGGGAGAATCGGGCAGCATCGACGCCGCGACGGCGATCGTCGACGCGTTCGCCAAGGCCGAGGGCCGCCGCCCGCGCGTCCTGGTCGCCAAGATGGGCCAGGACGGACACGACCGCGGCCAGAAGGTGATCGCCACCGCGTTCGCAGATTTGGGCTTCGACGTCGACGTGGGCCCGCTGTTCTCGACGCCGGAAGAGGTGGCCGCCCAGGCCGCCGACAACGACGTCCACGTCGTCGGCGTCTCGTCGCTGGCCGCGGGCCACCTGACCCTGGTGCCGGCGCTGCGCGATGCGCTCGCCGAGGTCGGCCGGCCCGACATCATGATCGTCGTCGGAGGGGTCATCCCACCCGGCGATTTCGACGAGCTCTACGAGGCCGGGGCCGCGGCCATCTTCCCGCCTGGCACGGTCATCGCCGACTCTGCGGTGGAACTGATCACCAAGCTCGCCGACAGCTTGGGGCTGCAGCTCTCGGGCGCGAAGTAGTGCCTCCTGCTTCGGACCGTACCGATCCGGAGGTACTCGGTGCGGGGGTGTTGGCGGGGCGCCGCGCCGATCTGGCACGCGCGATCACCCTCGTCGAATCGACGAACCCGCAGCACCGGGTCCGTGCCCAGGAGTTGCTGCTGGCGATGACGCCGCATGCGGGCAAGTCGTTCCGCGTCGGCATCACCGGCGTCCCCGGGGTGGGGAAGTCGACCACGATCGAGACGCTCGGGATGTACCTGATCTCGCAGGGGCATCGCGTCGCGGTGCTGGCCGTCGACCCGTCATCCACGCGGACCGGCGGATCGATCCTCGGCGACAAGACGCGCATGGGCCGGCTGGCCGCCCATCCCGACGCCTACATCCGACCGTCCCCGACGGCCGGCACGCTCGGTGGTGTCGCCAAGGCGACGCGGGAGACGATCGTGCTGGTCGAGGCCGCCGGCTACGACGTGGTGTTGGTGGAAACAGTCGGCGTCGGGCAGTCGGAGGTGACGGTTGCCAACATGGTCGACACGTTCACTTTCTTAACCCTGGCGCGCACCGGTGACTCGTTACAGGGGATCAAGAAGGGCGTGTTGGAGCTCGCCGACGTCGTCGTTGTGAATAAGGCCGACGGCAAGCACATCATGGAGGCACGCGCCGCCGCCCGCGAGCTGCGCGGTGCACTGGGCCTGATCTACCCGCACGACGCGTTCTGGACACCGCCGGTACTGACCATGAGCGCGTTGGAGGACACCGGCGTCGACGAGTACTGGGCGGCGGTGCAGCGCCACCGCGAAGCGATGGTCGCCGACGGCCGGTTCGACTCGCACCGCAGCCGCCAGCAGGTCGACTGGATGTGGACGATGGTCCACGACGCCCTGTTGGCGCGGTTGGACGCAGATCCGGCTGTCGATGCGGCCCGAGCAGGCATTGAAGCGCGCATCGATGCGGGGGAATTGACCCCCGCACTCGGTGCGGCCGAGATCCTCGCCGCCTTCGACCGATCCTGAACGAGACTCGCGCGCCCCGATTGTGATCGGGCACCGCCGATTGGCGGCGGGGGATCACAACCGAGGCGCGCGAGGTCAGTTGCTAATTACTTGAAGCTCTCCCCACCGCTCGGTGGCTGTTCTTGCTGCTGCGGCGGCGGTTCCTGTTGCTGCGGAGGCGGTTCGTGGTGCTGCTCAGCAGGCGGTTGTTCTTGCGTCTCGGTCGGCGGTCGCTCTTGCGTTTCGGTCGGCGGCTGCTGCTCCTGTGGTGGCGGGTACTCGCCCTCCGCGGGCGGCTGCTGCGGCGGCGGTGTCCGCTGCGGCTGTTGCGGTGGTGGTATCCGGCCGGGGAACGTGGGCGGCGGGAACCAGATGGTGATCAACTGGTAGAAGCACGGCATATTGATATACAGCCGGTTTTCGACATTGGTGTTGATGGCCGAGATGTTGACGACTTGGAGTGACGTCAAGATCGTCGTGGAGGACTGAATGACAGTGATTTTGGTCAGGTTGAAGTCGGCCCAGCGGTTTCCCACGTAGACGACCTTGGTGCTGACGGCCTTCGGGCGAATGAGGGGATTTCCGCAGAAGCCGCGGACGCGTGGCACGCCCTTTGCATCGACGAGTACCGCGGTGCCCTTTTGCAGGACTGCTTGGAACGGGTTGGCCACACCGTTCTTGAATCCGTGATTGGTCACGCGCGTGTCGGTCATCAGGATCACCCCCACCAAGGAATTGATGTAGGCGGGGATTTTCTCCACCGTGAGCGGAAGGCCTCCGGGAACGAGGAGTTCGGGGTCTTTGTTGAGGGCATCGACCCAGGCTTTGGCCTTGTCGGGATTGGCGGCCAAGAAGTCGATGACGCCTTGTGGGTCATTGAGGCTGTTGTCATTGGTGCCGCCGTAGAGGCCGGGGCCGCCGGCGGGGGCGGCTGTTGCCGGCGGAGGTTTGGGTACGTCGACCCGCGCGTTGGGCTCGGTCACCGGTTGCGCCACGGCCGGATTGGGTTGTGGTGCCAATGGTGCGGCGCTGAACGCATCGGGTCCCGGTGCATTGGCCGGGGTCAGGAATACCTCACCCTGCGATGGTGCGTCTGTACCTGAACCGCTATCGCTCTTGTCGGGACCGCAAGCAGAGACGAATAGGAGCGCGATCAACGTCGCCAAAGCGACTAGAACGCGAAGTCCTCCCCCCCCCCTCGTACTCCGCAGCCTCGACACCGCTGCCGCGGTGTCGAGGGACAATTCTTTACTCATCGAGAAACTCCCTGTGTAGTAGGACTACTGCGACGAGCACTTGCCGCCCCCAGATGATGACGCGTGTCACAGTGCGGGGAACGTATCACGCTGCGATCACGGTTGCCGGGTAAGAACGCGCATTCACCGGAAACCCGGCGGAATCGCACAGCGTCGGGGAAATCTCAGTGCCGAAATCAGGGAGTCCGCGTTACGCGCCAGCCGTCGAACGTCGACTCATGATGGTTGATCCACGGCTGATGCATCGATTGGGGCGGGCGATCGATCGAAGCGCGCCGCGCCCAGGTGGGCAAAGCTGTTGTGTCCGAGGGGGGACTTGAACCCCCACGCCCGTTAATAGGGCACTAGCACCTCAAGCTAGCGCGTCTGCCATTCCGCCACTCGGACGAGTGCCGGATAACCCTAACCGAGGACGCGCGGTTTACCCAAATTCGCATAATGGAGGTGTGAACACCCCCCGCGCCCTCGACGAAGTCGTCGACCTGATTGCCGAACTGATCCGCTTCGACACGTCGAATACCGGCGAGCCGGAGACCACGAAGGGGGAGGCGCAGTGCGCGCACTGGGTCGCCGATCAGCTGGCCGAGGCCGGGTATGAGACGACCTACGTCGAGTCCGGTCAGCCGGGCCGGGGCAACGTTTTCGCGCGCCTGCCGGGCGATCCGGCGAGCACGTCGGGCGCCCTGCTCGTGCACAGCCACCTCGACGTCGTGCCCGCCGAGGCGGCGGACTGGTCGGTGCACCCGTTCTCCGGTGCGATCGCCGACGGCTACATCTGGGGGCGCGGCGCCGTCGACATGAAGGACACCGCCGGGATGACGCTGGCGCTGGCCCGCCAATTCGGTCGGGAGGGCACAGTACCGCCACGTGAGCTGGTGTTCGCCTTCCTCGCCGATGAGGAGGCCGGCGGCACGTGGGGATCGCACTGGCTGGTTGAGAACCGTCCGGAGTTGTTCGACGGGGTCACCGAGGCCGTTGGTGAGGTCGGCGGCTTCTCCCTGACCGTCGACCGGCCCGATGGGAGCGACAAGCGCCTGTACCTGGTGGAGACGGCTGAGAAGGGCGTCTCGTGGATGCGGCTGCGCGCCACCGGCATCGCCGGGCACGGGTCGTTCCTGCACGAGGACAACGCGGTCACCGCGCTGGCGGAGACCGTCGCCCGGATCGGTGCCCACCGCTTCCCACTGGTCCTCACTGACGCGGTGCGCGAGTTCCTGGCCGCGGTGTCGGAGGAGACCGGCCTGGATCTGGGCGTCGACACACCCGACCTGGAGACAGCACTCCACAAGATCGGCGGGTTCGCGCGCGTCATCGGTGCGACGCTGCGCGACACGGCCAACCCGACGATGCTGAGCGCCGGATACAAGGCCAACGTGATCCCGCAGCACGCGGAGGCGGTCGTCGACTGCCGCGTGCTGCCCGGCCGACAGGCGGCCTTTGAGGCGGAGATCGACGCGTTGCTGGGTCCGAACGTCGAACGGGAGTGGATCACCCGCCTGGAGCCGTATGAGACGACTTTTGACGGGCGCCTCGTCGACGCAATGAACGCGGCGATCCTGGCCCACGACCCCGACGGGCGCACCGTGCCGTACATGCTGTCGGGAGCCACCGATGCCAAGGCGTTCGCCAAGTTGGGCATTCGGTGCTTCGGATTCTCCCCATTGCAGCTGCCGCGCGACCTCGATTTCTCCGCCCTGTTCCACGGGGTTGACGAACGGGTACCCGTCGACTCAGTGTTGTTCGGTACCAAGGTTTTCGAGCATTTCCTCCTGCACAGCTGAACCCATCGAGAGGTGATCGCCCCATGTCCGACTCCACCCGCACCTACGACCCGTACGCCGCGCTACCCGTGCTGCCCGGGTTCACGCTGACGTCGACCGACGTCACCGACGGCGCCCCGTTGGCCAAGCCGCAGGTCAGCGGCATCATGGGCGCGGGCGGTGAGGATGCGTCGCCGCAGTTGAGCTGGTCGGGCTTCCCGGAGCAGACGCGCAGTTTCGCGATCACCGTGTACGACCCCGATGCGCCCACCGCGTCGGGCTTCTGGCATTGGGCGGTCGCCGACATCCCGGCGTCGGTGACCTCACTGGCCACCGGGGTCGGCGACGGTGAGCCGGGTTCGCTGCCCGCCGGCGCGGTGACCCTCGCCAACGACGCGTCGGGCCGCCGTTTCGTCGGCGCCGCCCCGCCCGCCGGGCACGGCCCGCACCGGTACTTCATCGCCGTGCACGCACTCGACGTGGAGTCGCTGGGCCTGCCCGAGGGCGCCACTCCCGCCTATCTGGGGTTCAACCTGTTCGGACATGCCATCGCCCGTGCGGTGATCGTGGGCACCTACGAGGAGCCGGCCGCGGGATAGCCCGGCGTCGCGTTGGTCAGGACCGGGTGTTGCGCGCAGCCGTGCCGACGGCGTCGGCGATCGACGCGAAGCCGGCGCCGCGCACCCGGGCCGCCAGGCCCGCGTGGATGCGGTTTGCATACAGCGGTCCGCCGTAGATGAACCCGGTGTAGCCCTGCAGCAGGGTGGCCCCGGCACGGATGCGCGCCCAGGCGTCGTCGGCGTTCTCGATACCGCCGGCGCTGACCAGCACCAGGCGGTCGCCGACGCGTGCGTGCAGGCGTGCCAGCACCTCCAGGGACCGGTCCGCGACAGGTGGCCCGGACAGGCCACCCGCCCCGGCCTCGGTCACCTGTGCTGCCGGCGACTGCAGGCCATCGCGCGAAATGGTCGTGTTGGTGGCGACGATGCCGGCCAAACCCGCTTCGACGGCCAGGTCGGCGACGGCATCGACGTCGTCGTCGGCGAGATCGGGGGCGATCTTCACCAGCACCGGGCGGTCGGTGGCGGCGCGCACTGCGGCCAAGATCGGCGCCAGCGCCTCGACGGCCTGCAGATCGCGCAGGCCCGGCGTGTTGGGAGAGCTGACGTTGACGACGATGAAGTCGGCCAGGGGGCCGAGGGTTGCGGCGCTATGGGTGTAGTCGTCTGCGGCCTGCGCCAGGTCGACGACCTTGGTCTTGCCGATGTTGGCCCCGATCGGCACCGAGTGGGTTCGCGGTGAGCGGCGAGCGCGGGCCAAACGTGCGGCGGCCGCGTCGGCGCCGGGGTTGTTGAACCCCATCCGGTTCACCAGGGCGCGGTCGGCGGGCAGTCGGAACAGACGCGGCTTGGGGTTGCCGGGTTGGGCCTGGCCGGTGATCGTCCCGACCTCGGCGTATCCGAATCCCAGCGGCCCCCACGAGCGTGCGGCCGCGGCGCTCTTGTCGAATCCGGCGGCCAGGCCCATCGGTGCGGGGAAGGTCGTGCCCAGCACGTCCTGGCGCAAGATCGGGTCGTCGACGACGAGAACACCACCGGTGAGTCGGCCGAGTCCGGGAAGCGTGCCGACCAGCCGGATGAGACGCGACACCAGGCCGTGGATCGATTCGGGCGGGATGCGGAACATCAACCACAGAAACGGCGGGAACGTGGCGGCGGCCACGGCGCCGAGGATGCCGCGTCCCTGCGGCTCGACGTGGACGGGGGATTCGGGGGTGCCGTCGAGACGGGCGTCGGCGATGCCCATCGCAGCCAACACCTTGTCCGGGTGACGGGTGGAGACCAGCCAGTACGGCGTGGGGTCGTCCGGGTCGTCGAGGACGAGCAGGACCATCGAAGCGACCCAGCTGCGGTGGACCAGGAACGCGGCCGGGTCGAGTTGGCGGCCCATGGCCGCGCTCTTTGCGCTCGCCGGGACCGAAGCACCCCGACCGACGACCGAACGGGGCAGGCGGGCGCCACCGGCGAGTAGTTCACCGTCGCCACCGACGCGTACGCGGTGGCGGCCCATCGACACCAACAGGGCGGCGAAGACGAGGGCGACGACCGGGAACGCCCACCAGCTCCAGGCCGCGCGGTGGGCACCGAGTCGGATCTCGTAGCCGAGGACCACGGTGACGACGGCCGCCGCACCCCACCACCAGAGGGGCACCCACAGCCGTTCGTCGTATCGAAGAGTCTGGGCGTCACTAGTCACGCCGCTCAGCGTAGTCTGCGGTTGTGCCCGATCGAATCGCGTCACCCGCCCCCTCCGTCCCGCTGCGAGTCAAGCGCCTCGACAAGGACCTTCCGCTGCCCGTCCGGGCCCACCCCGGCGACGCCGGCGTCGACCTGTACTCGACGACCGATGCCGAGTTGGCTCCCGGGCGCCGCCAGCTGGTCGGGACCGGGATCGCAGTAGCACTGCCGCACGGCACCGTCGGCCTCATCCACCCGCGCTCGGGACTGGCCGCGCGCGCGGGCCTGTCGATCGTCAACACGCCGGGCACGATCGATGCGGGCTATCGCGGCGAGATCAAGGTTTGCTTGATCAATCTCGACCCGGATGAGCCGATCGTCATCAAGCGGGGCGATCGGATCGCGCAGCTGGTGGTGCAGCGCGTCGAACTGCCCGACCTGTGTGAAGTCGACGAGCTCGATGACACGAGCCGTGGGGCCGGTGGATACGGGTCGAGCGGTGGACACGCGGCCCTCTAGGCCGGTATCGGAAGGATTGACGAGATGACGGCGACGGCGCGGGTCGGTGAAGCGGGCGGCCCCTACGACATTGGAGACTTGGCGACCACCTCCGAAGAACTGGCCAATTCGCACCTGGACCTAGGGTCGGTGCTGGTCCCGGTCGTCGAGGGCGGCCAGGTCAGTGTGGAGATGTCGGTCGAGCACGAGCCGGAGGCGGTCTACCTGCTCACCCCGGTCGGGCGCGTGAGCGTGGCCGCTTACGCGGCGCCGAGGTCACCGGGCCAGTGGCGCGAGGTCGTGCGCGAACTGGCCGAGTCCGTGCGAGCCGAAGGCGCGTCCACGCGCACCGAGTTCGGGCATTGGGGCCGCGAACTCGTCGCCGAAGTTCCCGGCGACGAGACGCACCGCTTCATCGGCGTCGACGGACCGCGCTGGATGGTCCGCTGCGTGGCCAGCGGGCCGCCGGAAACGACGGACCAGCTCGCGCAGCTGGCGCGCGCGGTCCTCGCCGAATCGGTCGTCCGTCGCGGAGCCGACCCCTGTCCGCCGCGCGAACCGCTGCCGCTCATCCTGCCGTCGATCCTCGCCCAGCAGGTGCGCGTGGCCCAGCAGCAGATGGTCGACGACGGTCAGCTCTCGATCGACGACCTGCCCGCCGATTTTGCCGATGACGCCGCACCGGGGGCCGAGGACGCCGAAACCGTGCAGGAGGCGAACCCGTCGGGCCGCTCGTCGTCGGGTGTGTCGCGGGGCACGGCGATGCAGCGGCTGCGCAACCGGTCGCGGCGCTGGTAGCTGGCCACACTTAGCGCGCGACGGCGTCAGCCCAGGCTTGCGTAGCCAACCGGCCCAACACCGCGGGCTCGTGGCCCCATTGATCAAGGGTGGTCCGCCGCACGGCGGCTCGGGGTGCGGCCGCCGCCCACTGCAGGCCTACCGCGGCCGGGTGGATCGGGTCGTCGTCACTGACGACGACGGCCAGCGGCACGGCCAGCCCGGCCAGTAGTGAAGGGTCGGGCCCGACCAGGCCGGCGGCGGCGCGCAACTGCCCGATGACACCGGGGTACAGGGCGGTCCACGAGCGAGTCAGCTCGTCGGCCAGCCATCGCGGGCTGCCAGCAGCCATGGTCTCGATGGTGGTCGAGAGTCCGTCGCGCTCCATCGCATCGGCGGTGGCGCTGGCCGAGGCCGCCGCAGGACTGCCGGCCGGCGACCCGGACCACGGGGGCAGGGCCGCCCATACGCCCGCGCAGCGCTGCGGGCCGGCGCGAGTGGCCCACGCGGTGGCGATGCTGGCGCCGATGGACACCCCGCCCACGAGGATCGGGCCGTACTCGTCGGCGGCGGCGTCCAGGGCGCGGACGTAGTCGTCCACGAGGTCGGCCCCCGGCTGCAGCGCGACCAGCTCGCGCCCGGCCTGGCGGGCGGCGGGTCCGAACGCCCGCACGACGTAGTCGGCGTCGGAGCCGGTGCCGGCCATCGCGACCAACGGACTGGGCATGACGTGATCCTCCCGCAAGGTTTACCCTGGGCAACGCAAACGTAAGGAATTCTCTCGCCCAGGGGGTGTGATGGCCACAGCGGGCTATCTGCGGCGGATGACGCGCAGGCTCGTCGAGGACCTCGAAGTCGCCGATGCGGCGGAGATCGCCGACGAGTCTCGCTCCCACGGCGCGCAATGCGCGTCGGAGTGCTCGCGAGGGGAGCGGGTCCGCATCTTTGGCGAACTCCGCTCGGTGCAGACGTGTTCGGCCAATGCCAAAGCCGGCGTGGTCGCGGAGTTCTTCGACGGGACCGACACCGTCACGTTGAAGTGGTTGGGGCGCAACCGGATCCCCGGCATCGAACCCGGGCGCAAGCTGTGGGTCAGCGGCCGGGTGGCCGAGCACGACGGCACCAAGATGATTTTCAACCCCTACTACGAGCTTGCCGGTGACTGAGTCGCGGATCGGGGACGGTGCGGCAATCGGCGACGACGCCGACGACTCTGACGACGAGGCGCCGACCCGCACGCTGCTCGAGCAGATGGGTGGCGTGTCCGGCCTGGTCTATTCGTCGCTTCCCATTCTCGTCTTCGTCCCCGCCAATGCCTGGTTCGGCCTGCGCGGGGCAATCATCGCCGCGCTTGCCACGGCAACGGCGATCCTCGTGTACCGGTTGGTGCGCCGAGAGGACCTCAGCCCGGCACTGTCGGGCTTCATCGGGGTGGCGATCTGCGCGTTCATCGCGCACCGCACCGGCGACGCGAAGGGCTACTTCCTGTTCGGCATCTGGACGATGCTCGTCTACTCGGCGGTGCTTGTCGTCTCGATCATCGTCCGGTGGCCCCTGATCGGTGTCGTGTGGAACCTCGTCAACGGCGCCGGCACGCAGTGGCGTGCGCACCGGCCGACGCTGATCGCCTACGACCTGGCGACCGCGGTGTGGGCTGCGGTGTTCATCGCCCGCTACCTGGTGCAGTCGCACCTCTACGACACCGGGCACACCGGTCTGCTCGCCGCCACGCGTATCGGTATGGGCTGGCCCCTGACGATCGCGGCGGTGTTCGCGACCATCCTGCTGGTGCGCCGCGCCGAGAAGTCGGAAGAGACGCTGGAAGAGCCTGCCGCGGAGGACTCGCAAGAGCACGTGGTGGAGTGAGACCCGCTCACTCCAGGTGCATCGCCGCCTTGAGGTCGCCTTCCACGTCCTCGGGAGCGACGAAGACCAGTTCGTCGCCGCCCTCCACTGAGTCGTCTGGCTGCGGTGCGATCACGCGGTTCCCGCGCAAGATGGCCACCAGTGCAGCGTCGCGCGGCAGTGTCAGCTTGCGCACCGGCCGCCCGGCCAGGGGTGTGTTGTCGGGCAGCGTCATCTCGACCAGATTCGACTGGCCCTGACGGAACGTCATCAACCGGACGAGGTCGCCGACGCTGACGGCCTCTTCGACGAGGGAGGCCAGGATCCGCGGTGTGGACACCGCCGTATCCACGCCCCAGTCCTCGCCGAACAGCCACTCGTTGCGCGGGTCGTTGACGCGGGCGACGACGCGGTTCACCGCGAACTCCGTCTTGGCGAGAAGGGCGACGACGAGGTTGGCCTTGTCGTCGCCGGTGGCCGCGATCATCACGTCGTAGTCCTGCAGGTCGGCGCGTTCGAGGTTCGCCAGCTCGCAGGCGTCGCCGGTCACCCAGTCGGCACCGACGACGGCGTCGGGGTCGACATTGCGGGCCTCCCGCTCGAACAGCGTGACCTCGTGGCGGTTGGCGAGCAGTTCGCGGGCGATGGATCGTCCGACGGCGCCGGCTCCGGCGATGGCGACTTTCACGGTGTGGGTCCTCCGGTGCTCAGTCGTGTGCCGGTCGGGGTGCGGCGGCAGCGGCGCGAACGGCCGCGCGGTCGGTGGAGCGCACCGCGGCGTAGACGATGTCCTCGTCCTGCAGTGCGGTCCGTGCCTCGGGCAGAATGGCCCGCCCGACACGGTTGAGGAAGACGATGTGGCACCCGGTCTCCTCCTCGAACCGCGCCACCGACGTCCCGATCCACGATTCGTCGATGTCGAGGTCGATGAGGTCCACGCTGCCGCTGGGGTCGCGCCAGGCGACCGCGTCACCGTCGTCGTCGAGCTCGGCGACGAAGCGCTCGGTGGTCCACGGCACTGTCGCCACCGTCGGAATGCCGAGCCGTGCGTAGACCTCGGCGCGGCCGGCGTCGTAGATGCGGGCGACGACGCGCCCCACGCCGAAGGTTTCCCGGGCGACGCGGGCGGCCACGATGTTGGAGTTGTCGCCCGAGGACACCGCGGCGAAAGCGTCCGCCGTCTCGATTCCCGCGCGGGTCAACACATCTCGGTCGAAACCGAGCCCCACCGTCGTCGTCCCGGTGAAGTCGGGCCCCAGCCGCGCAAAGGCGGCAGGGTCGCGATCGATCACCGAAATACTGTGCCCACGGCGAGCCATCGCCTCGGCGAGGGAGGCCCCGACGCGGCCACAACCCATGATGACTATCCGCACGTTGATGAACGTACACTCATCGGCCTAATGTGAGCGTGGTGTCCTCCCTGTCCCAGGTGCCGGTCGCGCTCAAGCGCCTGCTCGTCGGCCGTCCCTTCCGCAGTGACCGCCTGGGTGAGACGCTGCTCTCCAAGCGGATAGCGCTACCGGTCTTCGCCTCGGACGCGATGTCGTCGGTCGCGTACGCGCCGCAGGAGATCTTCCTGGTGCTGTCCGTCGCCGGTCTCACCGCGTACGCCTACACACCATGGGTGGCGCTCGCGGTGGCGGTGGTCCTGGCCGTGGTGGTGGCGAGCTACCGCCAGAACGTGCACGCCTACCCGTCCGGCGGTGGTGACTACGAGGTGGCGACCGTGAACCTCGGGCCCCGCGCGGGCCTGGTCGTGGGCAGCGCTCTGCTCGTCGACTATGTGCTGACCGTCGCGGTATCGATCGCCTCGGCGATCGAGAACGTCGGATCCGCGGTGGACCTGGTGCACCACCACAAGGTGTGGTTCGCCGTGGGGGCGATCGTGCTGCTCGCCGCGGTCAACCTGCGCGGATTGCGGGAATCGGGCGCATTCCTGGCCATCCCGACCTACCTGTTCATCGTCAGCATCGTGGTGATGCTCGCATGGGGTTTCGGGCGCGTGCTCTTCGGCTCCGGCATCCACGCCGAGACCGCAGATTTCGGTGTGCGAGCCGAACCCGGGCACTGGGCGGGATTCGCCATGGTGTTCCTGTTGGCGCGCGCCTTCTCGTCGGGCTGTGCCGCGCTGACCGGTGTGGAGGCCATCAGCAACGGAGTGCCGGCGTTCCGCAAACCCAAATCCCGAAATGCGGCAACGACCCTGCTGCTGCTCGGCGCCTTCTCGATCACGCTGTTGATGGGGCTCGTCCTGCTGGCGCGTGAAGCCGGGGTCAAGTACGTCGCCAATCCGGCCACCGAGCTGACCGGCACTCCCGAGGGCTACCGGCAGAGTTCGATGATCGCCCAGCTCGCCCACGCCGTCTTCGGCGGATTCACGCCGGCGTTCTACGTGGTGGCGATCGCTACGGCCCTCATCTTGATGCTGGCCGCCAACACCGCTTTCAACGGGTTCCCGGTCCTCGGCTCGGTGCTTGCGCAGGACCGCTACCTGCCGCGCCAGCTGTACACCCGCGGCGACCGCCTGGCCTTCTCCAACGGAATCGTGTTCCTGGCGCTGGCCGCGATCGTGTTCATCCTGGTCTTCCAGGCCGAGGTCACCGCACTGATCCAGCTGTACATCGTCGGCGTGTTCGTGTCGTTCACACTCAGCCAGGCCGGGATGGTCCGGCATTGGACGCGGTTGCTGAGCGTCGAATCAGACCCTGCCGCCCGCGGGCGGATGCGGCGCTCGCGCGTCGTCAACGCGATCGGGCTGGTCATGACGGCGACGGTCCTCGTCGTCGTCCTCATCACGAAGTTCGTCGCCGGTGCGTGGATCGCCGTTGTGTCGATGGCCGTCCTGTACGGGTTGATGCAGCTGATTCACCGCCACTACCGGACGGTGCAGGAGGAGTTGGACGAGGCCGTCGACGAGGACGAGGTGTTGCCCCCGCGCACCCATTCGATCGTGCTGGTTTCGTCGCTGCACCTGGCGACCCGGCGCGCCGTGCGATACGCGCGCGCCATGCGCCCGGACACACTTGAGGCGATCACCGTCAACGTCGACGACCGCGATACCCGCAAGCTGGTCGCCGAGTGGGAGAGTAGCGACATCACCGTGCCCCTCAAGGTCATCGCGTCGCCCTACCGCGAGATCACGCGGCCGGTCTTGGACTACGTGCGTCGCGTGCGCCGCGACAACCCACGCGACGTCATCACGGTGTTCATCCCCGAATACGTGGTCGGTCACTGGTGGGAGCAGATCCTGCACAACCAGTCCGCACTGCGTCTCAAGGGCAGGTTGTTGTTCGAACCGAGTGTGATGGTGACCTCGGTGCCGTGGCTGTTGCGATCGTCGGACCGTCTGAAGGACGCACCCCACTACGTCGCGCCGGGGGAGACCCGCCGGGGCGTGGGGTCCTAGTGCCGGCTCAACCCGACGCGCACGGGGAACTGCGCTGCGAGATCACCGGCCTGGCCCATGGCGGTGCCGGCGTGGCCCGCGTCGACGGGCGCGTCGTCTTCGTCACCGGGGCGCTGCCCGGCGAGACGGTGCGGGCGCAGATCACCGATACCTCGCATGCGTCGTTCTGGCGGGCAGCCACGGTGGCGGTGGATTCGCCGTCGCCCGACCGGACACCGGTGTCATGTCCAGCCGCGGCGGCGGGGGCGGGTTGCTGCGATCTGGCATTCGGCACGGCTGACGCCATCCGGGCGGCCAAGACGACGATCCTGGCCGACGCACTCACGCGCATCGGAGCACTCGAGCCGCCCGCGGGGCTCGTCGTCGAGGCGCTGCCCGGCGAGCAGTCGGGACACGGGTGGCGCATCCGCGCCCGCCTGGGCGTCGACGCCGATCGGGCGGTCGGATTCCGCGCGGTCCACAGCAACGCGATCGTGGCGCGGCGCTGCAGTGCCCTGGAGCCTGTGCTCTCCGACGCTCTCGAGGCACTGCCGACCGCTGACCTGGAGCCGGGTTCGGAAGTACTGGCCGTCCACGACGACCTCGGTGGCATCCATCTCGCCGAGATCGCCGCCAAGCCGACACCGACCGACGCCCGCGCAGGCGGTCGGGGTAGCAGGCGGGCCAAGGCCCAGCGGCGTCGGGCCGCGCGCCCGGTACAACTCCCGCCGCGAACGTTGGTCGGCGGTCGAAGTGCGCGCTACCGCGTCGGTGATCGCACCTGGGAGCTGCCGGTGGGGGCGTTCTGGCAGGCCCACCGTGGAGCCGCGGAGGTGTTCGCGGGCATCGCAGCGGACTGGTTGGCCGACCGGGTGGACGGCGCGGTGGTGTGGGACCTCTACGGCGGTGCGGGCGTGTTTGCCGGTGCAGCACTGGACGCGGGCGCGGCACAGGTGTGTGTTGTCGACACCGATGCGGCCGCACTCGGCGCGGCTGACGCAGTCTTCGAGGGCCAGCAGGTCCGGACGCACCGGTCGGCGGTGAACCCGTCGGCGATCGACGCTCTGCCCGCGCCCGGAGCAGTCATCCTCGACCCGCCGCGCAGCGGCGCCGGACGCGCGGTCATCGAGGCGGTCGTGGCGGCCGGTCCAGCCACGATCGTCCACGTAGGTTGTGACCCCGCGTCGTTCGCCCGCGACGTCGCGACCGCCGTCGGCGCCGGTTATCGCCTCGCGGAGGTCCGTGGCCTCGACGCCTTCCCGCTGACCCATCACGTCGAGGCGATGGCACTTCTCCTGCGCGATCCGCCACGTCCGTAGACTGGTCCCATTCGCACGGCCCGCGATCTCGAGTTGGACAGGAGGACTCGTCGATGAGTCTGTTGGATTCGATCCACTCCCCGGAGGACCTCACTGGCCTGACCAGGGACGAGATGGACCAGCTGGCCGACGAGATCCGCCAATTCCTCGTCGCCAAGGTGTCCGCGACAGGTGGGCATCTCGGTCCGAATCTCGGTGTCGTCGAACTGACGCTGGCCATCCACCGCGTCTTCGACTCGCCCTCGGATCCAGTGATCTTCGACACCGGCCACCAGTGCTATGTCCACAAGATCATCACCGGACGCGCCGACGGCTTCGACGAACTGCGGCAGCGCGACGGCCTCACCGGGTACCAGGAGCGGGCAGAGAGCCCACATGACTGGGTCGAGTCGTCGCACGCCTCGGCCGCCCTGTCCTACGCCGACGGGCTGTCGAAGGCATTCGAGCTGCGCGGCGAGCACCGCACCGTCGTCGCGGTGGTCGGTGACGGCGCCCTGACCGGTGGGATGTGCTGGGAGGCGCTCAACAACATCGCCGCCGCACGTCGGCCAGTGGTCATCGTGATCAACGACAACGGCCGCTCCTACGCCCCGACGATCGGCGGGCTCGCCCAACACCTGGCGGGGTTGCGGCTGCAGCCCGGTTACGAGCGGATCCTCGAGGAGGGTCGCAAGCTCATCAAGCAGATGCCCGTCGTCGGCGAACCCGCCTATGCCGTGATGCACGGCATGAAGAGCGGCATCAAGGACCTGCTGGCACCGCAGGCGCTGTTCGCCGATCTTGGACTCAAGTACGTCGGGCCCGTCGACGGCCACGACACCGCCGCGTTGGAGGCCGCACTGCGCCATGCCAAGGCGTTCGGCGGACCGGTAATCGTGCACGCGGTAACCCGCAAGGGCAACGGGTACGGCCCCGCCGAGGACCACGAGGAAGACCAGATGCACGGTATCGGCGTGATCGACCCGGCCACCGGGCGACCCGCATCGGTGACCGCGCCCGATTGGACGTCGGTGTTCTCCGCGGCCCTCGTCGAGGCCGGGACCCGGCGCACCGACGTCGTGGCCATCACGGCCGCCATGGCCGCACCGACCGGGCTGGCCGCATTCGGGGAGCGCTTCCCAGACCGGCTCTACGATGTCGGCATCGCCGAACAGCATGCGTTGACGTCCGCCGCCGGGCTGGCGCTGGGCGGTATGCACCCCGTCGTCGCCATCTATTCGACGTTCCTCAATCGTGCGTTCGACCAGCTACTGATGGATGTGGCGCTGCTGCGCCAGCCGGTGACCCTCGTCCTGGACCGCTCGGGGATCACCGGCCCCGACGGACCGAGCCATCACGGGATGTGGGACCTGTCGCTGATGGCGATGGTTCCCGGGCTGCGGGTGGCCGCACCGCGCGACGCGGTACGGCTGCGCGAGGAGCTCGACGAGGCGCTGGGCACCGACGACGGCCCGACGGCCATCCGGTTCGCCAAGGGTGCGGTGCCCGAGGACATCCGGGCAGTCGAGCGGACCACCGACGGTGTCGACATCCTGGGCCGGACCAACTCCGGTTCGGCGCGTCCCGTCGGCGATGTCCTGGTGGTCGGGATCGGGGCCTTCGCGGCTCTGGCCTGTGACACGGCCAGTGTGCTCGAAAAGCACGGCATCGAGGTGACCGTCGTCGATCCGCGCTGGGTGCTGCCGGTGCCGGAGTCGATCGTGGCCATGGCCGCCGACCACCGACTCGTCGTCACGCTCGAGGACGGGCTGGTCGATGGCGGCGTCGGGGCCGAACTCATCGACGCGTTGGCCGCTGCCGGGATCGGCACCCCGGTGATGCAGCGGGGGATTCCCAAGGAGTTCATCGCCGCAGCGACCCGCGGCGAGATCCTCGCCGACCTGGGACTGTCGGCCCAGGAGTTGTCGCGCACCATCACCGAGACGGTGTCGCAGCGGATCGACGACTCCTCGGATTCGTCGGTTGAACGCGCTACCGCTGACGACGCCGGCTGAACCTGGCTTCAGATCTCGCGCAGCGCTTGCGCGATGGCGTCGCGGGTCAGGTCGCGTTGCCATCGCCGCGCCGCGCCGGACTGCAGTGCGTCGTCGACGGCGTCGGGCGTAGCGGCCACCCCTTGCCAGCAGAGTTGACGCACCACCTCCGGGGACAGCAGGTTCTCCGCCGGGACGGACACCGATTCGGCGATCTGCGCGATCGCGGGGCGCACGGCCGCCGCTCGTGCGGCGGCCTCGGGATTGCGTTGGTCCCATCGGTTGATCGGCGGCAGTCCGGTGGTCGGTGCGGTGCGCGGGGGGAGCTCGCCGGTGGGCAGCGCCTGGGCCCGGTGCAGTGCGGCCAACCAGCGCCGCGCGTGGCGGCGCTGGCGCGGCCCGCCGAAGATCTTGAGTTTGGTCAACTCGTCGACGGTGGTGGGGTTGGCGCGCGCCGCATCGATGATCGCGGCGTCGGGTAGGACGCGCCCGGGCGCGACGTCGCGGGCCTGTGCGAGGTCCTCGCGGGCATGCCACAGTTCGCGCGCGGCGGCGAGTTCAGCCGGTGTCCGCAGGCTGTGGATGTGAGAGAGGCGCCGCCACCGGTCCGGACGAGGCGGTGCGGGGGGCCGCGCCAGCACATAGGCGAACTCTTGTGCCGCCCAGTCGTCCTTGCCGTGTTCGCGGAGCTCTGCGTCCATGGCGTCGCGCAACTCGACGAGTAGTTCGACGTCGAGCGCGGCGTAATTGAGCCAGTCGTGGGGCAGCGGCCGTTTTGACCAGTCGGCGGCGCCGTGGCCCTTGAGCAGCTCGCGTCCCAGGAATTGCGCGGTCATCGCCGCCAGGTTCACCCGCGTCATTCCCAAGAGACGGCCGGCCAGCTCGGTGTCGAAGAGGGTGGCGCAGCTGAATCCGAGTTCGCGTAAGCAGGGGAGGTCCTGGTCTGCGGCGTGCAGCACCCATTCGGGGCCGTTCAGCGCCGCGATGACCTCCGACAACCCGTCGGGGTGAGCGATCGGATCGATGAGGAAAGTGCCCGCGCCAGCCCGCCTGATCTGGATCAGATAGGCGCGTTGCGAGTACCGGAAACCCGACGCCCGCTCTGTGTCCAGGGCGATGGGGCCGGTGCCTGATCGCAGCCGGGCCGCCGCTTCGGCGAACCCATCGGGTTCCACCAGCACGGCGGGTACCCCGTCGGCGGGGGCGAGCAGAGGTTCAGGAGCGGGCTGCGCGTCGACCCCAGACGAATCGGCGTCGGGCGCAGTCCCGTCCGGCGGGGGTTCGGTGGGATCGGAAGCTGGGCACATGGGGGCGATGCGCCGCCTCAGTCGGTGGACTTGAGCCGGGTGACCCCGGTCGGCGGGAGGCCGGCGGCGGCGGCCAGTACGTCGCAGAAGGCTTCCAGATGTGGTGCCAGGGCGGGGTCGAGTGCGGTCCAGGAGGCGCGCAACTCGAGTTGGTGGGCACGGGGCGGGCCGGCGATGTCGCCGTAGCGGACCGAAGTCGTCGAGGTGACGGTGCCGCCCAAAGCGGTGAGCACAGGTGCGGACGGGTCGGCGTTGGGGGGAGTGGAATTCTGTCCCTCGGGCACGCCCAGCGCATCGGTCAGCCAGCTCCACGCGACTTCGGGCAGCATCGGGTCGGTGGCCAAGTCGGCTTCCATGTCGACTTGGATATAGGCCACCAGGCGGATCGTGCCACTCCAGGCCTCGTGACCCTCGGGGTCGTAGAGCAGGATGAGGCGGCCGAACGCCGAACCGGAAGCGTCGGCGGGGACGTCGTCGAGGGATCGGCCAGAGCCGTCCAACAGCTCGGGGGCCTGGACTTCTGCACCCACGGCGTAGCTGTAGGGCGCAAGCCGTTGCGGCGGGCGGATGGGAGACACCTCGATGTCGGCCCGCACCTTCGCCGTCTGCAATGACTCCACGGCGAGCGTGAAATCGGCGGGTTCACCCGCTCGGCTCGTCGCGGCACCACCGTCGGGGGTACCTGATCGGATCACCGCTCCAACGTAGGTCGCGGCGGTCCGCCCCCGTGGGAGGCGCGCCGGTCGAGCGCAGCGAGGGAGATTGTGCCCGGCGCCTTGTGGCACAGTGGTCGCGTGAGCATGAAACCTCTCCTTGCCGCTGCCGCCGGGCAGACCCCGACGCGTCGACCGGTGTGGTTCATGCGCCAGGCCGGGCGTTCCCTGCCCGAGTACCGAGCGTTGCGCGCCGACCGGGGCATGCTCGAGTCCTGCTTCGACCCGGCCATGGTCTGCGAGATCACGATGCAGCCGGTACGCCGGCACGACACCGACGGAGCGATCCTGTTCTCCGATATCGTCGTGCCGCTGAAGGCGGCCGGGATTGACCTGGACATCGTGGCGGGTACCGGGCCGGTGATCGTCAATCCGGTGCGCAGTGCCACCGACGTCGCGGCTGTTGGCCGGCTGGTGCCCGAGGCGGTTGGCGCCATCGGCCGCGCGGTGTCCCTGCTGCGCGCCGAGCTCGATCCGACGCCGACCGCTCTGATCGGTTTTGCCGGTGCACCGTTCACGCTGGCGTCCTATCTGATCGAGGGCGGTCCGAGTCGTCACTATGCGAACACCAAGGCGATGATGTACGGCGATCCGCCGCTGTGGCACGACCTGATGGGGCGCCTCGTCGACATCACGGTGACATTCCTGCGCGTCCAGCTCGATGCCGGTGCCCAGGCGGTCCAGCTGTTCGACTCGTGGGCCGGGATGCTGTCGCGGCGCGACTACGAAACCTTTGTCGCCCCGCACAGTTCTCGAGTGTTCGCCGAGATCAGCGATTTCGACGTGCCGCGAATCCACTTCGGCGTCGGAACGGGTGAGCTGTTGGCGCCGATGGCACGGGTGGGTGCCGACGTGGTGGGCGTCGACTGGCGCGTGCCGCTCGACGAGGCGCAACGCCGGATCGGACCGGGTCCGGCGCTGCAGGGCAACCTGGACCCGACGGTCCTGTTCGCCGGCGACGCGGTGATCGCCGAGCATGTGGCGCGGGTCGTCGCCGACGCGGATCGGGCCGTCGTCGCCGGAGCGCGCGGACACATCTTCAACCTCGGCCACGGCGTCCTTCCTGACACGAATCCCGACACCCTGACACGCGTGGTCGACCTGGTGCACTCGGCGTGACCCGGGTTGGGATCATCGGAGCCGGAGTCTCCGGCCTGGTCGCAGCCCATGCGCTGCGCCGGGGGCTGGGCCCCGGCGCGGGTATCGAGGTGTTCGATTCGGCGGATCGAGCCGGGGGGCTCCTCCATGACGCGACGGTGGCCGACCGCCGTACCGACGTCGGCGCCGAGGCGTTCGTGCTGCGTCGGCCCGAGGCGCGCGATCTCGTCGCCGAACTAGGCCTGTCCGCCGACCTGGTGGTGCCCACGGGGGCCCGGCCGGCGGTGTGGGCAGGTGACCGCCTCCACCCGCTGCCGGCCCCGGCCTGGATGGGGATTCCGGCATTACCGCAGGCGGTGCATGGTCTGGCCGACGACGCCGATATCACCAGGATGACGGTCGAACCGACGCGCCCGCTGGTGTGGACGCCCGGTGGGGACTGCTCGCTGGGCGAGCTGGTCGCCGACCGATTCGGCCCCTCGGTCGTGGCCCGCAGCGTTGATCCGATGATCGGCGGCGTGTACGCGGCACTGGCGGCCGACACCGGTGTCCGGGCCGCCACGCCCGCGCTGGCGGCCCTCCTCGATGAGGGCGCACCCAGCCTCACCGCGGCGATCGCGGCACTGCTCCCGGCCCCCGGCGCGCCCACCACGCCGGTCTTCGGCGCGTTGCGCGGGGGCTACCGCCAGCTCATCGACGCGCTCGTCGAGTCGGCCGGTGCCCGGCTCCACTTGAGCGCAGAGGTGTCGCGGCTGGATCCGGCCGGACGCGGGTGGGAGGTCGACGGGGAGCCATTCGACGCCGTCGTCGTCGCCGTCCCGGCGCCGGTTGCGGCACGGCTGCTGGGGGTGGCAGCCCCCGACAGTGCGGAAGCACTGGCGGGGATCGCGACGTCGTCGTCGGCGGTGGTGGCCCTGGCGGTCGACCCGGCGACGCCGATGCCCGAGTACTCCGGTGTGCTCGCGGCCACCGGCGGGGAATTGGCGCGGCAGGCATGTGCGAATCCGGCGAAGGCGCTCACACTCAGCTCGCGCAAGTGGCCGCACTACGACGGTGACGCGAGTCCCATTCGGCTGCGCGTGTCCTTCGGACGCCTGGACGAGCCGGTCGTCGCGACCGACGAGGAGTTGCGCGCGGCCGCGGCAGTCGCGATGGGTCAGGTGTGCGGCACGGGCGTATCCGTCACGGTCGTCGACTCCGTCGTCGCGAGGTGGCCACAGGGCCTGCCGTGCTACGCGCCCGGTCACGAGTCCCGGATCGCCACCGTATTCGCCGGTCTACCTCCCGGGTTGGCCGTGGCCGGCTCGGCCTATCGCGGCGTGGGGGTGCCGGCGTGTATCGCGTCCGCGCGCGCTGCTGCTGCCACCGTCGAGGGCCATCTCGCGGCGTTGTAGCGTGAAGTCATGGCGCGCTTGGACTATGACGAACTGAACAACACGATCCGCTACCTGATGTTCTCGGTGTTCACCGTGCGGCCGGCGGATCTGCCCACCGACCGTGACGGTGCGGCCGCCGAATTCGTGGCGTTCCTCGACGACATCACGCGTGACGGGTTGGTCGTGCGCGGCGTCTACGACGTCTCGGGCATGCGGGGTGACTCCGACTTCATGATCTGGTGGCATGCGGAGACCATCGAGGAGTTGCAGGCCGCCTACAAGCGGTTCCGCCGAGAGACGGCGCTGGGAGGCGCGTGCGACCCGTTCTGGAGCGCCGCCGCGCTGCATCGGCCGGCTGAGTTCAATAAGAGCCACATTCCGGCGTTCCTGGCGGGCGAGGACCCCGGCGCCTATGTGTGCGTCTACCCGTTCGTGCGGTCATTGGACTGGTACCTGCTGCCCGACGAGGATCGGCGCACGATGCTCGCCGATCACGGCAAGGCCGCGCGCGGCTACGCCGACGTCCGGGCCAATACGGTGCCGGCGTTCGCGCTCGGCGACTACGAGTGGGTCTTGGCGTTCGAGGCGCCAGAACTGCACCGGATCGTCGACCTCATGCGGGACCTGCGTGCCACCGAGGCGCGACGTCACGTGCGCGTGGAGATCCCGTTCTTCACCGGGCCCCGCACCGACCCGGCGGAGTTGGTGCGCGCCCTACCGTAACCGGCCAGGTCGGACCGTCCGCTATCTAGCGGCTATTCTGCGGGTTCGAGCGACAGGCAGACCGAGTTGATGCAGTAGCGCAGATCGGTCGGTGTGCCGTAGCCCTCGCCGGCGAAGACGTGACCCAAGTGGCTGTGGCAGTTGGCGCACAGGACTTCGGTGCGGAGCATGCCGGCCGAGGTGTCGGAGCGCTCGATGATTTTGTCGCCGGCCAGCGGTGTGAAGAACGACGGCCAGCCGCAGTGCGATTCGAACTTGGCGTCGCTGCGGAACAACTCTTCGCCGCACGCGCGGCAGCGGTATACGCCGGTCGTCTTCGTGTCGGTGTATTCGCCGGAGAACGCGGGTTCGGTGCCGGCGCGGCGCAGCACCCGGAACTCCGTGGGGGTGAGCCGGGCGGCCCACTCCTCGTCGGTCAGGGCGGTGTAATCGGTGGGGTCGGTGCTCACGCGTCCAGCGTAGCCGCGACGGGGGCGTCGGGGCCGGGGGCCGACGAAGGCTCGCGCTCCGCCTCGCGCACGTCCAGGTAGCGCCACAGCAGCGAGAAGAACACCGCGATCAACAGCAGCGACCAGCCGAAAGTGACGGTCAGCCGCTCCATGTGCTTGCCGAAGTCCTCCCAATTGCGCGCCAGGTGCTCCCATACCTTGAGTCGGATTGTGTAGTAGGAGTCGAAGGTCATACAGCCGTACACGCCGAGCCACGCCGGCCAGTTCCGCATCGGTGAACCCGGCCGGAGGACGGTCATGACCAGTGGGAACAGCAGCATTGAGTAGTAGCCCTGGCCGAGGGGGCCGACCAGGAACGACGTCCCGAGGAGGATGCCCGACGATGCGCACAGCCACAGCACCTCGTCGGTGTTGCGGTAGTACCGCCACAGGAACCACAGGCCGAACGCCGCCATCGCCACGAACATCACCCGAAGTGCGATGTTCAACCAGGGGGGCAGACCGTAGTACGAGCCCATGCCCGGAATGGAGCTGTTGTAGTAGTCACGCGTCTCCCGCAGGTACGGGAACGTGTGGTCCATGAAGTTGTCGGTATCGACGATCATCTTCCAGCCCACCGCGTTGAGCACCGCCGGGATGCCGATGGCGGGGATCAGCGCGCGCCACATCCGCGACTTGAACAGTGCCAGCAGGAGCACGGGCAGCAGTACTGGTTTGACCGCGATCGTCAATCCGATGGCGATGCCCGCGATCCACGGTCGCTCCAGGCGCAGGCACCATAGGAACAGGACGAGGCCCAGCAGGACGAACGAGTTGAAGTTCGTGAAGATCAGGGTGTTCGCGACCGATTCGGTGAGGAAGAAGAAGAACAGCACCGTCGGGAAGACCCAGGACGAAGCCCGGTAGCCGAACAGCCGCGTGAGGACGTACGCCGATGCGACCAGCGCGATCACCGACAGGGCGATGAAAATCCACCGCGAGCGCTCCGGGTCGATGTAGGCGATCGGCGCCATCAACAGCGTTCCCGACGGTGGATACAGGTAGTGCGGCTCGACCGTCAGGTAGCTCTCGCCGTAGACCGACTGACCGTTGAGGAACCGTAGTGCGGCCTCGTAGACGGGTTTGAAGTCGTCGGTGGTGTCGTGGCCGTTGATACCGAGGACCACGCTCTTGTGGAAGATCATCATGACGCTGACGGGCCACATGATGGAGCGGATGATCTTCTCGGTCGGCACGGCCGGGAACAGGTAACGGTCTGAAATCGTCACGACCGAACCGTACTACAGGTCGGCGCCCTAACCGGCCGGGCAGGCGTGGGTGCGAGTCGTGCCCGCGGCTCGCGCGGCGATGAAGTCGGCGAGGATGCCAGCGGCGCAGTCGCTGTGCGCCACCACCGAGTACCCGACGCCGTCCCACGTGACCGTCGCGGGCTGGGTGCGCGCATCGGTGAACAGGCGGTTCAGGACGGTCGGGTCACTACCGTTGACCGGATCGGCACTGGCCCCGAAGACCAGGGGCGGCACGATGAATCCGGCGGGGGCGGCCGCGGGCGAGGTGGTGCCCCAGCCGGTGCAGCGGGCCAGGCCGATCGCCATTGTCTGCCCGACCATCGGGTACTGCTTCGTCCAATCGCCCGTCAGCGTCTCAATCTCGTTGAGCCCGACCGTACCGGTGACGTTGTTGCAGCGGCTGACGAGGATGCCGTCGGGCGTCTGCAACGCCGCGGTGCGCCGCACGATCGACGCGAGATCGTCGGTGTTGCCGCGATCGGCGGCGGCCAGCGCGCCGACGAGGGCAGCGAGTTCGTCTGGGCTGGTGGCCAGCCCCACGGTGGTCGTCACCGCGTCGACGACACCGGCGTCGGAGAGCCCGGTCAAGGATCCGGCGCGGGCCTTGCCCAGCACCGACCGCAGGACGTAGCCCGGATCATCCACCGGCCCGCGACACGCCGGGTTGGTGGCGCAGCGCCGGGTGAAGACGGCCAACGCGTCTTCCACACCGCGCACACGGATCGTCGCGCGGTCCTTGGCCGAGCCGGTGAACGGCGTCGGCGTGTCGAGCATGAGCCGCCCGACCCGGTCGGAGTACTGCGCGGCATACGACAGTGCCACCTGGGCCCCGGTGCCGATGCCCAGCAATGCGATCCGGTCGACGTCCCACTTGCGGCGCAACGCCTCGACGTCGGTTGCCGCGAGGGCATAGGTGAATGCCAGCACGTTCTCGTCGAGGGTGTCGGTGCAGGAGTCGGAGGCGCTGCGCGCGGCGGCGGCCAGTCGGTTCACCCGGGCGCGGGCGGAGGTGCCGGGCCCGGACATGCCGTTGTCGGCGATCGCGGTGCGGTCGGCGCGGGTCATGCAGTCGATGTCCACGACGCCGCGCTGCTCGACCGCCACGACGGGGTGTTTGGCCAGCAGGGCCTGTCCGCCCGGCCCGTCGGCCAGTGCCAGCGCGAGTTGCCCGGCGGGCAGGTCGGTACCGGTGACGGCCACGACCGGTACCGCATCGGTCGGGGTGGCAGCCAGGCGCACCCGCACGAGTGGGACGGTCACCGCCTCGCCGCCGCCGACGTTCGGGTCGGCGCGGTTGACCATCGTCGCGCACTCGACACGTACCTGTGCGCCCGGGCGAATGCCGTACTGGGCGACCATCGCCGGTGGGCACGCCTGCCACGGGAGATCGGCGCGGACCCCGGACAGGACGGGGAACCCGGCCTTCTTCGCGGACGTGGTCGGTATCCCGGGCGAACCGCCCTCGCGCACCACGGCGGGCCCGGTGTTGGGGCCGACGGCACATCCGGCGACCAGCAGGGTCGCCAGAGGGAGGAGCAGGAACCGGGCAGCGGTGCCCGCGCGCGCGCCGTGCAAGTGCATGGGACCGAGACTAGTCGGGTGTCGTCGGCACGGGCTGTTACGCGTCGCCCGGTGCCTGGTCGGTCCCGCGGATCCATCGGGCGTACAGATAGCCGTCATCGTCGGAGAGCAGGTGGGCGCGTGTCATGGGATGTACCTTCTCGGCATCGACGACGACCGGGCGTGGTGCGCTACCGCCGACGATGACCGGGCTGGTGGTCAGGCACAACTCGTCGAGCGCGTCCGCGGCGACGAAGGAGCCCAACAGGCGCGGTCCGCCCTCGAGGAGGATGCGCGTCCAGCCACGCTCGACGCACGCGGCGATGGCCGCCGCCGGATCGACGGTGTCGGTGCCGCAGTCGAGCAGGGTCGCGCCGACGCGGCCGAGGTCCGCACGACGCTGCTCCGGTGCGGAGGCGCATGTGAGGACGACAGTCTGCGGGTGCGACAGCGGCCCATAGTCGTCGGGGATCGACAGTGAGCGCGAGACGAGGGCCAGGGCTGGTCCGTCGGGCTGGTGGTAGCCCTCGGTGACTGCGGTGCTGGCCCCGACGACCACGACGTCGGCGCAGGCGCGCAGGAGGCTGAAGATCTTCCGGTCCCCGGGTCCGCCGAGCCCGCCCGAACGGCCCTCGAGACCGGCCGCACCGTCGATCGAGGCAACCATGTTGGCCCGCACATACGCGCCGCCCGGCGGATAGGCGTACAGGCTGGTGAGCCGTTCGGATGTGACCTCGCTCGCTTTGTCCGTTAACCACATCACGCCATTGTGTCCCGGGCGGTTACCCTTCGAGGGTCATGACGCTGCATTTGTGTGATCGGAACCCGACCGTCGCGCCGGAGACCCTCATCGCCGAGATGGTCCCGCCGTCGACGTTCGACGACGTGAGCTTCGACACGTACATCCCCAGCCCCAGCGAGCCGAGCCAGACGGCCGCGCTGGCGGCGGCCCGTTCCTTCGCCGACCGGGCCCGTCAGGTCCGCGGCGGCAAGCACGGCTTCTTCGGCCGCAGACACGCCCCGAAGCAGGGGATCGGGCTCTACCTCGACGGTGGGTTCGGTGTCGGCAAGACCCACCTGTTGGCGTCGATCTACCACGCGATGCCGGGGCCCAAGGCCTTTGCGACGTTCGTCGAGCTGACCCAGCTCGTGGGCGCATTGGGCTTCATCAACACCGTCGAGCGACTCTCCGAGCACACCGTCATCTGCATCGACGAGTTCGAGCTCGACGACCCCGGCGACACCATGCTCGTCTCCCGCCTATTGACCGAGCTCAGCGGGAAGGGCGTGTCGATCGCCACGACCTCCAACACGCTGCCCGGTCAGCTCGGCGAGGGCCGCTTCGCCGCCCAGGACTTCCTGCGCGAGATCCGCAAACTGTCGGCGATCTTCGAGCCGGTCCGCGTCGACGGCCCCGACTACCGTCACCGTGACCTCCCGCCCGCGCCCGATCCGCGCACCGACGCCGAGCTCGGCGGGTTGGCGGAGACGACGCCCGGTGCGAGCCTCGACGACTTCACCGCCCTCTGCGAGCACTTGAGTACCTTGCATCCGTCGAAATACAAGGCGCTGGTCGACGGCGTGTCCCTCGTCTGCGTTTCCGACGTCTCACCGGCCACAGACCAGTCGGTCGCGCTGCGCCTGGTGGTCCTTGCCGACCGGCTCTACGACGCCGGGATCCCGCTCACTACGTCCGGTTGCAAGCTCGATGAGATCTTCACCGAGGAGATGCTGGCCGGCGGTTACCGCAAGAAGTACCTGCGTGCCACGTCGCGCCTGCTGGCACTGTCGCGCTTCGCCGAGGCCGACGCGGCATAGCGCCGGGTCCCAGTCGCTGCGCTGTCCTCAGCGTCAGCCGTCCACCGGCCGGACCAGTACGTAGTCGTGCTCGATCGCGCCGTTGAGGTCGAAGGTCTTGGTACCGGCACGGATGAAACCGGACTTCTCGTAGAAGCGCAGAGCGCGGGCGTTCTCCTCGTTGCACCCCAACCAGGCCACGGTGCTGCCGTGCGCCCGGGCGGAATCGATCGCCGCGGCCATCAGCGCGCGGGACGCGGACGCTGCCACACCGGTCCGGTGTGCGTGATGATCGGGTGCGACGTAGACCTTGGAGATCTCCGACGACGGCTCTGCGACGACGGCGGCGACACCGGGGTCGGCCGGCGGGCGGTGGTGGACGAGGCTGTAGCCGATGATCGGACCGTCGGGGGCGCTGCGCACCACGAAGACCTCGGAGTCGGAATGGGCGATGTAGGCCTCGAATTGGGTCGCCGTCAGGTTCGCCGCGATGAATGCCTCGATATCTTGCGGACGCGAGTGCGGGGGACAGGCGAGGGGGAAGGTGGCCGCGGCAATGGCCGCGACGTCCGCGGCGAGAGTGGGATCGGTCACGGTCTCGACGATGGGCATCTGTTGAGCTTGCCACGTCCCGCGACAGGCCGACAGGCGGGAATCCGATCGTTGTGATTCGGTCCCTGCAGCTCTGACCGGCGAATTTGGCAATGCCGCGATCCTCGGATAATGTTTCCACTCGCACCGCGCTGACGACGGGAGACCGGAGTGGCGGGGCGCGAATGCGGATGTAGCGCAGCTGGTAGCGCATCACCTTGCCAAGGTGAGGGTCGCGGGTTCGAATCCCGTCATCCGCTCGAGGCGAGATCCTCGCATTGGTGGTGTGGCCGAGTGGTGAGGCAACGGCCTGCAAAGCCGTGCACACGGGTTCGATTCCCGTCGCCACCTCCACAAGGCGTTTCACCAACTCCATACCCGCGCGATTAGCTCAGCGGGAGAGCGCTTCCCTGACACGGAAGAGGTCACAGGTTCAATCCCTGTATCGCGCACCACGGCACTGGGCACCGGGTGCCCGCTCATGGGCTCCCGGTTCACAGCGTCGGAGGTCCCATAGCTCAGTGGAAGAGCACTCGCTTCACACGCGAGGGGTCGCTGGTTCGAACCCAGCTGGGACCACCACACCTCACCTCGACGCACCACGGATACGATCTAGGGCGAACTGTCTTCCCGCCTGAATCCACCCAACGCCCAAGGAGTCCGTCCGTGTCGTCGCAACCCCAGTCCGCCGTGCCCGCCACCGTCCGGGTGCCCGCGGGGACGACGGCCGGCGCCGCGTTGCGCGACCTCGAGGCTCCCAACAAAGGCCCGGAGGCGATCGTCGTCGTGCGTGATCCCGACGGCAATCTGCGCGACCTGTCGTGGGCACCTGACGCCGACGTCGACGTCGAGCCCGTCGCCGCGGACACCGAGGACGGGCGCAGTGTGATCCGCCATTCCGCCGCACACGTGCTCGCCCAGGCCGTGCAGGACCACTTTCCCGACGCGAAGCTCGGGATCGGTCCGCCGATCACCGACGGCTTCTACTACGACTTCGACGTCGCCGAGCCGTTCACCCCGGACGATCTCGACACGCTCGAGCGCTCGATGCGCAAGATCATCAAGTCGGGGCAGCGGTTCTCCCGGCGCGTGTACGCCTCGACTGACGAGGCGCGCGCCGAACTGGCCGGCGAGCCGTTCAAGCTCGAGTTGATCGACGACAAGGGCGCAGCCGACGACGACGAGGTCATGGAGGTCGGCGGCGCCGAGCTCACCGCCTACGACAACCTGAATCCCCGCACCGGGGAACGGATCTGGGGCGATCTGTGCCGCGGCCCGCACGTGCCGACCACCAAGTACATCCCGGCGTTCAAGCTCACCCGGACGTCGGCGGCGTACTGGCGCGGCGACCAGTCGCTGGCCGATCTGCAGCGCGTGTACGGCACGGCGTGGGAGTCGGTGGAGGCGATGGACGCCTACCTCGACCGCATGGCCGAGGCGGAGAAGCGCGACCACCGTCGGCTCGGCGCCGAACTGGACCTGTTCAGCTTTCCCGACGAGCTCGGCTCGGGCCTGCCGGTCTTCCACCCCAAGGGCGGGATCATCCGCAAGGAGATGGAGGACTACTCGCGCGAGCAACATGCCGCGGCCGGGTACGAGTTCGTCAACACCCCGCACGTGACCAAGGGCCACCTCTTCGAGGTGTCCAAGCACCTCGAGTGGTACGCCGACGGCATGTTCCCGCCGATGCACCTCGATGCCGAGTACAACGAGGACGGCACGGTCCGCAAGCCCGGCCAGGACTATTACGTCAAGCCGATGAACTGCCCGATGCACAACCTCATCTACCGCTCCCGCGGGCGGTCGTATCGCGAGTTGCCGCTGCGGCTGTTCGAGTTCGGGTCGGTGTACCGGTACGAGAAGTCCGGTGTGGTTCACGGCCTCACCCGGGCTCGCGGGTTCACCCAGGACGACGCGCACATCTACTGCACACAAGAGCAGGTCAACGCCGAGCTGACGAGCACCCTGCAGTTCGTGCTGCAACTGCTCAAGGACTACGGACTCGACGACTTCTACCTCGAGCTCTCCACGAAGAACCCGGCGAAGTACGTCGGCTCCGACGAGGTCTGGGAGGAGGCCACCGAGACCCTGCGGCAGGTGGCGGAGGCCTCCGGTCTCGAGCTCGTGCCCGATCCCGGCGGCGCCGCCTTCTACGGGCCCAAGATCTCCGTGCAGGTCAAGGACGCGCTGGGCCGCACCTGGCAGATGTCGACGCTGCAGTTGGACTTCTTCGAGCCGGAGCTCTTCGAACTCGAATACACCGCCTCGGACGGCACCAAGAAGCGTCCGGTGATGATCCACCGCGCGCTGTTCGGGTCAATCGAACGGTTCTTCGGCGTCCTCACCGAGCACTACGCCGGCGCCTTCCCGGTGTGGTTGGCGCCCGTCCAGGTCGTCGGCATCCCCGTCGCCGAGACATTCGCGCCGCACCTGCAGACGGTGGTCGACCGCCTGCGCAACCGTCGGGTGCGCGCCGAGGTGGACTACTCCGACGATCGCATGCAGAAGAAGATCCGCAACCACACCACCGCCAAGGTGCCGTTCATGTTGTTGGCCGGCGAGCGCGACGTCGAGGCGGGCGCAGTCAGCTTCCGCTTCCGCGACGGCACCCAGCTCAACGGTGTGCCGGTCGACGATGCCGTGGTGGCCATCGACGAATGGGAAGAGTCGCGGCGCAACGACTCGCCGACCGCCGAGTCGATGAGCGTCGTGCTCGACGCTGCGAGGAAACGGCGATGACTCCCGGCGACGGCCTGCAGCGGCTCTGGACGCCGCACCGTATGTCCTATGTCACCGCCGCGGAGCGGCCGGTCGGCGCGACCGGGCACCCTTTCATCGACATCCCGATGATGTCCGACGAGGACGGGCTCATCGTCGCCCGCGGCGAAACGGTGTACGCCGTCCTCAACCTGTACCCGTACAACCCGGGCCACACCATGATCGTGCCGTACCGTCGCGTCGCCGAGCTCGAGGCACTGACGCCCGCCGAGTCGGCCGAGCTGATGGCCTTCACCCAGCGGATGATCCAGGTGATCAAGTCGGTGTCCTCGCCGGACGCCTTCAACGTCGGCCTCAACCTCGGCGCCGCGGCCGGTGGCTCGCTGGCCGATCACCTCCACCAGCACGTCGTGCCGCGGTGGACCGGGGACGCGAACTTCATCACGGTGGTCGGCGACACCAAGGTGCTGCCGCAACTGTTGCGGGAGACGCGTCAACTGCTGGCTGATGCGTGGCGCGAGATGGACGAGGCGCGGGGAACGGAGGGCCAGGCGTGATCAGCTTCAAGGGCGGTCGGCAGGCGGTGTCCAAGGTGACCGATCCGATCGGACGGGCACTGCTGCGGATCGGGCTGACCCCGGACATGATGACGGTGATGGGGACGGTGATCACCGTCGTCGCGGCGATCGTCCTCTTCGGCAACGGCTACCTGTTCGCGGGCGCTCTGGTGTGCTGGGCATTCGTGATGCTCGACATGGTCGACGGCGCCATGGCGCGCGCCCGCGGGTGGGGTACCCGCTTTGGCGCGGTGCTCGACTCGACCTGCGACCGGATCGCCGACGGCGCGATCTTCGGCGCCCTCGCGTGGTGGGCGGCGGTCGTATCCCCGCACCGCCTGCTCCTCGTCGCGACCCTCATCTGCCTGGTCACCAGCCAGGTCATCTCCTACGCCAAGTCGCGTGCGGAGGCCGCCGGACTCAACGGCGACGGTGGGTGGATCGAGCGCCCCGAACGCCTCATCATCGGTTTGACCGGTGCCGGGCTCACCGACTTCCCGGGGCTGCACCTGACGTGGGCGATCCACATCGCGATGTGGGCGCTTGCCGTGCTGAGCGTGATCACCGTCGGCCAGCGGATGTGGAACATCCACAACTCGCCGGGTGCCCGCGACCCGCTGGTGGCCACCGCCGCAGACAGTGGCGATCAGTCGGCTGCCGGCACCGACGAGGACTGATCGCGGTGGCCGACCTGCGCACCCGCGTCACCGAGCGCCTCGCCGATGCGGGCTACGGCGCCGGTTGGGCAGCGCTGCGCTACGCACCCGATGGCGTTGCGAGGGGGCTGTTCGACCGCATCGGAACGGTGATGGGGCGCCGGGGCGGCGGACCCGAGCAGCTGCGGCGCAATCTGGCCCGGGTCATCGGCACCACGCCCCAAGACGTGCCCGACGACCTCATCGTCGACGCGATGACGTCGTATATGCGCTATTGGTGTGAGGCATTCCGGCTGCCCTCGATGGATCCGGGACCAACCGCGGCGACGATGGACCTGCCGGCCCCGGACCGGCAGCGGCTGGCCGAGGCGCACGCACGGGGCAAGGGCGTGGTCCTGGCGCTGCCGCACTCGGGCAACTGGGACATGGCGGGCTTGTGGCTGGTCCAGAACTACGGGACCTTCGCCACCGTCGCCGAACGGCTCAAGCCCGAGTCCCTCTTCCGTCGGTTCGTCGACTACCGCGAATCCCTGGGGTTCGAGATCTTCCCGCTGTCGGGCGGGGAGCAGCCTCCGTTCGGCGAACTGGCCAAGCGGCTGCGCGCAGGTGGGATCGTCTGCCTGCTCGGCGAGCGGGATTTGGCCCGGCACGGCGTGCCCGTCACGTTCTTCGGCGAGCCGACCCGAATGCCGGCCGGCCCGGCGAAGCTTGCGATCGAGACGGGTGCCGCACTCATCCCGGTCCACCACTGGTTCGACGAGGAGCCTTATTCGACCGCCTCCTGCGGCGAACCGATCGACGTGAGCGGTGGCGTGGACGCCGCGACCCAGGCACTGGCCTCGGTGTTCGAGCAGAACATCGCCGCACACCCCGCCGACTGGCACATGCTGCAACCGCTGTGGGAGGCGGACTGGAGTGCGCAGCGCCGTGCCCGGCTGGAGGCCGACCAGTGAGAATCGGGATGGTCTGCCCGTACAGCTTCGACGTCCCCGGCGGCGTCCAGGCGCATGTCGTGGAGCTTGCCCAGGTGTTCATCGAGCGCGGTCACGACGTCAGCGTGCTCGCGCCCGCGGGTAAGGACGTGGAACTGCCGGACTACGTCGTCTCCGCCGGTCCGGCGCTGGCGATCCCGTACAACGGGTCGGTGTCGCGGGTGACCTTCTCGCCCCATGCATACCGGGGGTTGCGACAGTGGATCGTCGACGGGGAGTTCGACGTCTTGCACGTGCACGAGCCCAACGCCCCGTCGATCTCCATGCTGTCCCTGATGGTCGCCGATGGTCCGATCGTCACCACGTTCCACACATCGACGACGAAGTCGCTGATACTGAGCATCTTCCAGGGCGTCCTGCGTCCGTACCACGAGCGGATCAAGGGCAAGATCGCCGTCTCCGAGCTGGCCCGCCGATGGCAGATGGAGTCGCTCGGTTCCGACGCGGTGGAGATCCCCAACGGCATCAATGTGCCGTTCTTCGCCGACGCAGAGCCGTTGCCCGGCTACCCGCGACCCGGTCGCACCATCGTGTTCCTCGGTCGCTACGGCGAACCCCGCAAGGGCATCGACATCCTCATGCGGGCCCTGCCGCGGATCGTCGAGGAGTTCCCCGACATCACCGTGCTCGTCGTCGGCGGCGGCAATGAATCGGCGCTGCGGCGCCGGGCGGGCGACTTGGCCGACCGGCTGGTGTTCCTCGGCCTCGTCGACGACGAGACGAAGGCCCGGGCGCTGCGGTCGGCCGATGTGTACTGTGCGCCGAATCTCGGTGGGGAGAGCTTCGGGATCGTGCTCGTGGAGGCAATGGCCGCGGGGGCCGCGGTGCTCGCCAGCGACCTCAACGCGTTCCGCCGCGTCCTCGACAACGGGCGGGCCGGACGCCTCGTCGACGTGGGGTCCGCCGAGGACCTCGCCACCGGGGTGATCGAACTCCTCACCGACGATGCCGCACGCGAAGAACAGATCCGGGTCGGAGCGGAGTGGGCATGGCGTTACGACTGGTCGCGCGTCGCCGATCAGATCATGCGGGTCTACGAGACGGTGTCGCTGGCCCACGACCCGGTCGCGCTGGCGGACTGACGAACAAGCGAGGAGTGGACTGTGGGAGCAATCGCCATCGTGGCGATCGTCGTCGGCTCGGTGCTGCTGGTGGCAATCGCGCTGTGGGCCTACCGCGTGGCGAACCGCCTGGACCGCCTGCATGTGCGTACAGACCTTGCGCGGCAGGCACTGGTGGCGACGCTGGACCGGCGCGCCGTCGTCGCGCGCGCCATCGCCGCGGCGTTGCGGGCGCGCGAGGAGGAGGACCTGGACGCACTGGGGGTGCAATTGGCGGTCGACGCCGATCGCGCCGAGTCGGAACCCTTTGCGCAGCGTGAAGCCGCCGAGAACGAGATGTCTCTCGTCTTGAGCCGGGTTTCCGCGGCGACCAAGGGCATCATTCCGCCGCCGACGGAGTTGATCGCGGAGATGGCCGACGCGCAGACGCGCGTCATCATGGCGCGACGTTTCTACAACGACGCGGTGCGCGACACCCGTGCGTTGGCGGAGCGCCGGTCGGTGCGCTGGCTGCGACTGGGCGGGCGCGCCCCGCTGCCGGACTACTTCGAGATCATCGAGCGGGTCAGCGCCTGAGTCGCCACCGCCCCGATCCGTCCGGTGACCTGCTGCTGGCCTAGACTGTCGGGGTAATCGTGGTAACAACCTCAGGAGTGGGTTTTAGTGAGTGAGAACGTCGGCACTGCGCGTGTGAAGCGGGGCATGGCAGAAATGCTCAAGGGTGGCGTCATCATGGACGTCGTCACGCCGGAGCAGGCGAAGATCGCCGAGGATGCCGGCGCTGTGGCCGTCATGGCATTGGAGCGCGTGCCCGCCGACATCCGCGCTCAGGGCGGTGTGTCGCGCATGAGCGACCCGGACATGATCGATGGCATCATCAGCGCCGTTTCGATCCCGGTGATGGCGAAAGCCCGGATCGGCCACTTTGTGGAGGCCCAGATCCTGCAGAGCCTCGGCGTGGACTACATCGACGAATCCGAGGTGCTCACCCCGGCCGACTACTCCAACCACGTCGACAAGTGGGCGTTCACCGTGCCCTTCGTGTGTGGTGCCACCAACCTGGGCGAGGCGCTGCGGCGCATCACCGAGGGTGCGGCGATGATCCGTTCCAAGGGGGAGGCCGGTACCGGCGACGTCTCCAACGCGACGACCCATATGCGCCAGATCCGCGACCAGATCCGGCGGCTGACCTCGCTTCCCGAGGATGAGCTTTACGTTGCCGCCAAGGAGCTGCAGGCACCCTACGAGCTCGTCGTCGAGGTGGCCCGGGCCGGCAAGCTGCCGGTCACGCTGTTCACCGCCGGCGGGATCGCGACACCTGCGGACGCCGCGATGATGATGCAGCTCGGTGCCGAGGGCGTGTTCGTCGGCTCGGGCATCTTCAAGTCCGGCAATCCCGCCCAGCGGGCCGCCGCGATCGTTAAGGCGACCACCTTCCACGACGATCCGGGCATGCTCGCCAAGGTTTCGCGCGGCCTGGGTGAAGCCATGGTCGGGATCAACGTCGACGACATCCCGGCGCCGCACCGCCTCGCCGAACGCGGTTGGTGACACCGCTGGTGGAGGGGCCGGGGATCATCCGCGACGATGTGGCCTCCGGCCGCGGCGTCGTCGGCGGCGTGCACCTGGAGTGGTCCGTGGCCTGCAACGTCGGACGCGTGCGCGAGGCGAACGAGGACGGCGCGGTCGCGCGTGCGGGAGTGTTCCTGATCGCTGACGGCATGGGCGGCCACGATTGTGGTGAGATCGCCAGCGAGATCGCACTGACGGTGCTGTCGGGCGTGGAGGCCGGGGGTGGTCAAACCGAGACCCGCGACGAGCTGGAGCAACTATTCGTCGCCGCGCAGGACGAGATCGGCGAAATCGACACCTCCAGCGAGCGGCGCGCCGGCACGACTCTCACCGGCGCCATCCTCGTCGAGCACGACGAGACGCCCCATTGGCTGGTGGCCAACATCGGCGATTCGCGGACCTACTGTGTGCGCGACGGCGTGTTCGAGCAGGTGACCGTGGACCATTCGCAGGTCCAGGAGTACCTCGACGCCGGGATGCTCACCGCCGAACAGGCCCGCGTCGATCCGCGGCGCAACGTCATCACCCGGGCGCTCGGCGCCGGGATGCTGCCGCCGCGCGCCGATTTCTTCTCCTTCGCCACCGAGCCCGGCGACTTGCTGCTGCTGTGTTCGGACGGGCTGACCGGTGAGCTGCCCGACGAGGAGCTCGAGGCGGTCCTCGACGAAGCGCAGACCGCACAGGACGCCGTCGACGCGCTCGTCGAGGGGGCGTTGCTTGTCGGTGCGCACGACAACGTGACCGCAATCGTCGTCCGCGTGCTCGGCGATGCCGACGACGACGCCACCGACGACGCGGCCGACGACGCGGCCGCGACCTCCTGATCCTGGCGACGCTGCGGCAATTTGCGTCGAACAGCGCAGCTGTTGTTGACCCGCAACTGTTGTGGGCGGATCTCGCCGCCTGCCGATCGGCACAGCGCACAAACGTCGGGCATTCGCCGGTCCGGTCGAACAGGGCGGCGGCAATCGGTGATAATCGGTGCCATGCCCACCATCGATGAAATCCTGCACGTCGAGCGGATCGAGACCGACATCTACCGCGGACCGTCGTATCCGAGCGTGCTGCGCCGTACTTTCGGCGGACAGGTGGCCAGCCAGGCACTCGTGTCATCGACGCGGACGGTGCCCGACGAGTTCGGTGTGCACTCGTTGCACGGCTATTTCCTGCGGCCGGGTAACCCCGACCTGCCGACTGTCTTCCTCGTTGACCGCATCCGCGACGGCCGCTCCTTCGTCACACGGCGTGTGACCGGCGTACAGGACGGCGAGGCCATCTTCACCATGTCGGCGTCGTTCCACATCCGCGACGACAAGGGGATCGAGCACCAGGACAAGATGCCGCCGGTCGTCGGGCCCGAGGAACTTCACGACCGGCGCGATGCGCCGACGGAATTCGACCGCAAACTCTTCGCCGAGTGGGAGAACTTCGACATCCGGATCGTGCCGCGCGACCAGATGTCGCTGTCGGACTACTTCGCCGCCCAACAGCGGGTGTGGTTCCGCTACCGGCACCGCCTGCCCGACGACGATGTGGCCCACGTGTGCGTGCTGGCCTACATGAGCGACATGACGCTGCTCGGGTCGGCGTCGTCGATCCACCGCGACGAGCACGTGCAATCCGCGTCGCTCGATCACGCCATGTGGTTCTTGCGCCCGTTCCGCGCCGACGAATGGCTGCTCTACGACCAGACCTCGCCCTCGGCCGGGCACGGGCGCGCCCTCACACAGGGCCGCCTGTTCGACCAGCGGGGACGCCTGGTCGCGGCAGTGACCCAGGAGGGGCTGGCGCGAACCCTCATCGATCCGAGTAAGCACGGCTTCCCGAACCGGCTCGAAGAGTGACCGCACCTACCATCGGCGTACTCGCAGTCCAAGGCGATGTTCGCGAGCACGTTGCTGCCCTGCGCGCCGTCGGTGCGGATCCGCGGCCGGTGCGCCGCCCGGCCGAGCTCGACGGACTCGACGGGATCGTCCTTCCCGGCGGCGAGTCGACGACGATCTCCAAGCTGCTCGGCGTGTTCGAGCTCTTCGACCCGTTGCACGACCTGCTGGCGCAGGGGCTGCCGGCCTACGGGTCGTGTGCGGGGATGATCATGCTGGCATCGCGCATCCTCGACACCCGCCCCGACGCCCGTCACCTCGATGCGCTCGACATCACCGTGCGCCGCAACGCGTTCGGACGCCAGACCGACTCCTTCGAGGCTGACCTCGAATTCACCGGTATCACCGACCTTCCCGAGGCGGCACCGTTGCGCGGTGTGTTCATCCGCGCGCCGTGGGTCGAACAGGTGGGTCCCGAGGTGTCGGTGCTGGCGCGCGTGCCCGAGGGGGCGACTCCCGATGGGCGTGCCGACGGGCGGATCGTGGCCGTGGCACAGGGCGCGGTCGTAGCCACGTCGTTCCACCCGGAGGTCACCGGCGACCTGCGCGTGCACCAGTTCTTCGTCGACCGGGTGCGGCACTGATTCGGCGGGGAACTGCTGGCGGGTAATATCGCAGCCCATGAGCGGACACTCCAAATGGGCGACCACCAAGCACAAGAAGGCTGTCATCGATGCCAAGCGCGGCAAGATGTTCGCCAAGCTGATCAAGAACATCGAGGTCGCGGCCCGCACCGGGGGCAGTGACCCGACCGGCAACCCCACGCTCTACGACGCGATCCAGAAGGCCAAGAAGTCGTCGGTGCCTAACGACAACATCGAACGGGCGCGCAAACGCGGCGGCGGCGAAGAGGCCGGCGGTGCGGACTGGCAGAACATCACCTACGAGGGCTACGGGCCCAACGGTGTCGCGCTGCTCATCGAATGCCTTACCGACAACCGCAACCGGGCGGCTGGCGAGGTCCGCACGGCGATGACGCGCAACGGCGGAAACATGGCCGATCCAGGCTCGGTCGCCTACCTGTTCACCCGCAAGGGTGTGGTGACGCTGGAGAAGGGCGGCCAATCCGAGGACGACGTCTTGATGGCCGTCCTCGACGCGGGTGCCGAAGAGGTCAACGACCTGGGGGAGAGCTTCGAGGTCGTCAGCGAGCCGACCGACCTCGTCGCGGTGCGCACGGCCCTGCAGGAGGCCGGGATCGACTATGACTCCGCCGAGGCCGACTTCCGCGCCTCCGTCGAGGTGCCGGTGGACGCCGATGGCGCCCGCAAGGTGCTCAAACTGATCGACGCCCTCGAGGACTGCGACGACGTGCAGGACGTGTACAGCAACGTCGACATCCCCGACGAGGTCCTCGCACAGCTCGACGACTGACTCTCCCCGCGTGTCGGTCCGCCGATCTGTCTGACCCGCCTCCTAGACTGTCGAACAGTTGTTCGCCAGGAGGGAAGGACCGACGATGCGGGTGATGGGCGTCGACCCCGGGCTGACGCGGTGCGGTATCGCGCTGGTGGAGTCCGGTGGCGGTCGGTCGGTAACGGCCCTGGACGTCGACGTCGTGCGCACGCCCGCATCGATGGATCTCGCCGACCGGTTGCTCCTGGTGTATTCGGCGGCGGTCCAATGGCTCGAGACCCACCGACCGCAAGTGGTCGCCGTCGAACGCGTCTTCGCCCAGCAACAGGTGAGCACGGCGATGGGTACGGCCCAAGCCGCCGGAGTCGTGGCGCTGGCGGCCGCCCAGCACGACGTCCCGGTCCGCTTCCACACGCCCAGCGAGGTGAAGGCCGCCGTCACCGGCTCGGGGCGCGCCGACAAGGCCCAGGTCACGACCATGGTCACCCGTATCCTCGGCATGCAGACCCGTCCGACCCCGGCCGACGCCGCGGACGCGCTCGCGCTGGCGATCTGTCAGTGCTGGCGCGGACCGATGGACGACCGTCTCGTCGCCGCCCAGGCCAAGGCCGAGGAGCTGGCCCGGGTGCACCGCGCACGCCTCAAGGCGGCGCACGCTGCAGCGGTGAGGGCCGGCCAATGATCGCGGCGGTGCGGGGACCGGTCATCGACGTCGCCCTCGACCACGTCGTGGTCGACTGTGCGGGCGTGGGCTACCGGGTACTGGCCACACCGGCGACGATCGCGACGCTGACGCGCGGAATCGAGGCGACGCTGCTCACGACGATGATCGTGCGCGAGGATTCGATGACGCTGTACGGGTTTACCGATGGGGCCGCCCGCGACCTGTTCGTGCTGCTTCAAACGGTGACCGGGGTGGGGCCGCGGCTGGCGATGGCGGCCCTGGCCGTGCACGAGCCGGCCGAGCTCGCCGCGGCCCTCGCCTCGTCGAACATCACCGCGCTCACCGCGGTGCCGGGCATCGGCAAGCGAGTGGCCGAGCGGCTGACCGTCGAACTGCGCGACAAGGTCGGCGTGGTCTCCGGAGGTGCCGCATCCTCGCTGTCTGGTGGTGCGACGGTGGGCGGCGAGGTCACCGAGGCCCTCGTCGGCCTCGGGTTCCCGGCCGCAGCGGCGGAGAAGGCCGTGGCCGCCGTCCTCGCCGAGAACCCCGACGCCGACGCGTCGGCCGCGCTGCGCGCGGGCCTGTCCCTACTGGGGAAGAAGTAGCCGATGCACGACGACGGCGCCGATGAGGCGGAACGGACCGTGAGCGCGGGCCGTGTGGCCGCCGACGGGGAGCTCGACGCGAACCTGCGGCCGAGGTCGCTGGCCGACTTTATCGGTCAGGCGAAAGTCCGCGAACAGCTCGAGCTGGTTCTGCGCGGCGCCAAGGGGCGCGGCGGGACACCCGACCACATCCTGCTCTCCGGCCCGCCCGGACTGGGCAAGACGTCGCTGGCCATGATCATCGCCGGGGAATTGGGATCGGCGATCCGCGTCACCTCTGGCCCGGCGCTCGAGCGCGCGGGTGACCTCGCGGCCATGCTGTCCAATCTCATCGAGGGCGATGTGCTGTTCATCGACGAGATCCACCGCATCGCACGTCCCGCCGAGGAGATGTTGTACCTGGCGATGGAGGACTTCCGCGTCGACGTCGTCGTGGGCAAGGGCCCGGGCGCGACGTCGATCCCGCTCGACGTCGCGCCGTTCACGCTCGTCGGCGCCACGACGCGCTCCGGTGCTCTGACCGGTCCGCTGCGCGACCGTTTCGGGTTCACCGCCCATATGGAGTTCTACGAGGTCGACGAGCTCGTCGCGGTGTTGACCCGATCGGCGGGGATCCTCGGCATCGCGCTGCACGACGATGCCGCGGTCGAGGTCGCAGGCCGATCCCGTGGCACACCGCGTATCGCCAACCGGCTGCTTCGACGCGTACGCGACTACGCCGAGGTCCGCGGTGACGGCGAGGTGACGCTGCCGATCGCACGGGCCGCACTGGCGGTCTACGACGTCGACGAGCGGGGCCTCGACCGGCTCGACCGGGCGGTGCTGTCGGCGCTCGTCTCGGGCTTCGGCGGCGGGCCGGTCGGCGTGTCGACGCTGGCGGTGGCAGTCGGCGAGGAGCCGGCGACGGTGGAAGAGGTCTGCGAACCCTTCTTGGTGCGCGCCGGGCTCATCGCGCGCACCCCGCGCGGACGCGTCGCCACCGCGGCTGCGTGGCACCACCTCGGCCTGGTGCCGCCCGCCGGGGCGCTGAGCGCGACCTGGGGTGTCCGCGGCCTGGGCGGGGAACCCAACCTGTTCGACGAGTTGGACTGACACGTCTGGCAGACTGGTCGACATGGAAATACTCATCCTCGGGATGTTGGTCATGATGGGCGCGATGCTGTTCATGGGCACGCGCAAGCAGAAGAAGCAGATGGCCCAGATCCAGGAGATGCAGGCCGCCCTCACCACCGGCACGCGGATCCAGTTGATGTCCGGTCTCTTCGGCACCGTGATCGACGCCAACGACGAGTACGTCGACGTCGAGATCTCACCGGGTGTCGTGGGCCGCTGGACCAAGCTCGCGGTGCGCTCGATCGTCGACCTCGAGGACGCGGCACAGACCTACGTGGGTGCGGCCCTGGAGGTCGCCGACGCCGACGATGAGGACGCCCAGCCCGAGCTGTCGGCCTCCGACGAGCCCACCGACGACAAGTAACAGCGCAGGAGAACCGAACCACCGTGACCACACCGCGTCGCCCAGCGGCGAAGCGTGCCCGACCGACGCGGGAGACCCCGCCGTGGCAGCCGCTGCTCGCCTTTCTAGCCCTGCTCGCCATCGTCTTCGGCCTGGTGTTCTTCACCAGCGACCGCGACCCAGAGCCCAAGCTCGGCATCGACCTGCAGGGTGGTACCCGCGTCACGCTGACCGCGCGGACGCCCGACGGTAAGCGACCCTCGCGCGACCAACTCGACAAGGCCAAGCAGATCATCTCCCAGCGCGTCGACGGCCTCGGCGTCGCAGGGTCGGAAGTCGTGGTCAGTGGTGACAACCTGATCATCACGGTGCCCGGCGACGACGGCCGCCAGGCGCGCAACCTCGGACAGACCGCGCGGCTCTACATCCGCCCCGTGGCGAAGGCTCCGAACGGACAGGGCGTGGTGATGCCGGCGCCCCAGCAGAAGAAGCCCCAGACCGGAGCTGAAGAAGTTCCGAACCTGACGCCCGAGCAGCAACGCGAAGCGGTCGCCGAGCAGCGCAAGCTGCGCCAGGCGCCCAAGGACGCCTCGCCGCAGCAGATCGCCGCTCTGCAGGCGTACATGCTGAAGATGAATTGCGACCCCAAAGCCCATGACCCGCTCCTGGGCAACGACGACCCCGAGTCCTACCTGGTCGCGTGTAGCACCGACGGCAAGGAGGTCTACCTCCTCGAACCGATGATCATCGACGGCCGCGATATCGCGTCGGCGTCGGCGAATCTGTCGCCCCAGACCAACCAGTGGACGGTCGGCCTGGACTTCAAGGGTGCGGCGCAGAAGCTGTGGCCGACGTACACCGCCCAGAACCGCGGTACCCAGACGGCGATGACGCTGGACTCGCGGGTCGTCTCGGCGCCGGTGATCCAGTCGACGATCACCGGCTCGACGGAGATCTCAGGCGGTCAGAACGGTTTCTCCGAGATTGAGGCCCGTGACCTGGCCAACGTGCTGAAGTACGGTTCGCTGCCGCTCTCGTTCGAGGCATCCGATGCGGAGACCGTCTCGTCGACGCTGGGCCTGTCGGCGCTGCGCGCCGGCCTGCTCGCAGGCCTCGTCGGCCTCATCGCCGTGCTGCTCTACGCCTTGGCGTACTACCGCATGCTCGGCGTGCTGACGTTTGCCTCGCTGGTGCTCGCCGGGGCGATGTCCTACGGCTTGATCGTGCTGCTCGGCAGGTGGATCGGGTTCACCCTCGACCTGGCTGGCGTCGCCGGTTTCATCATCGGTATCGGTATGACAGCCGACAGCTTCGTCGTGTACTTCGAGCGCATCAAGGACGAGATGCGTGAGGGCAGATCGTTCCGTTCCGCGGTACCGCGCGGGTGGGCCAGTGCGCGTCGCACGGTGTGGACGGGTAACGCGGTCAGCCTGATCGCGTCGGTCGTCATCTACGTCCTCGCCGTCGGATCGGTGCGGGGATTCGCGTTCGCCCTGGGCCTGACCACGATCCTCGACGTCATGGTCGTCTTCCTGGTCACCCATCCGCTCGTGGTCCTGGCGACCCGGTCGCCGTTCCTGTCGAAGCCGTCGGTCAACGGCCTCGGCGCGGTCAGCGAGGTGGCACGCCAGCGTCGTGAGGCGGCCCGCGCGGCCGTCGGACTCGCGACCGGCGACGAAGCATCCGCCGACAACGGCACAACCACGGCCGCAGCACGAGGAGGCCAGCGATGAGTTTCAGCAGGGGAGGACTCGGGAGCGACAGTGTCGACGGCCTGTCCAAGCGCGCGACCGGTGACGGTGACGATCCGTTGCCGGCCGGTTACCGGCTCGCCAAGGAGCGCTCGGAGAAGGCAGAGGCGGTCGACACGTTCGTCGCCGATGCGGATTTCCACGCCGACACCGATCGGTCGTTCCTCTCGCGCCTGTACACCGGTACCGGGGCGTTCGAGGTCGTCGGACACCGCAAGCGGTGGTACATCGTCACCGGTGTGATCCTGGCGATCTGCCTCCTGTCAATGGTCGTGCGCGGGTTCACCTTCGGCATCGACTTCGAGGGCGGCACCCAGGTGTCGATTCCCGCGACCAGTGCCTCGGTGACCGTCGAGGGCGTGGAGAAGGTCTTCAGCGACACCCTCGGCAAGGCTCCTGAGACCGTGCAGACCGCCGGATCCGGCGCGGCAAAGACCATCCAGGTGCGCACCGAGCACCTCGACGAGCAGCAGGCCAACCGCGTGCTCGACGCCCTGGCCACTCGGTTCGCGCCGGATCTGACGCGCGCCGACGTCTCGTCGTCGGATGTCAGTTCGACGTGGGGCGCGGAGATCACGCGCAAGATGCTGATCGCCCTGATCGTGTTCTTGGTGATCGTGACGGTCTACATCGCGATCCGTTTCGACAAGGAGATGTCGACCGCATCGCTGGCGACGCTGTTCTTCGACGTCGTGGTCACCGCCGGCGTGTACTCGCTGGTCGGCTTCGAGGTGACCCCGGCGACCGTCATCGGCCTGTTGACGATCCTGGGCTTCTCCATCTACGACACCGTCGTCGTCTTCGACAAGGTCGAGGAGAACACCCGGTCGTTCACGAAGACCTATCGGCGCACCTATGCCGAGCAGGCCAACCTGGCGGTCAACCAGACGCTGATGCGGTCGATCAACACGACGATCATCTCGGTGCTGCCCATCATCGCGCTCATGGTGATCGCGGTCTGGATGCTCGGCGTCGGCACGCTGCAGGACCTCGCCCTCATCCAGCTTGTCGGTGTCGTCGTGGGCACCTTCTCGTCGGTGTTCCTCGCGACCCCGCTGTTGGTGACCCTGAAGGAGCGCAACCGCACGATCGCCGAACACACGGCCAAGGTTCTGGCCCGACGGGCGCGGGTCGACGCCGGTGAGCCGGTGGCCGTCGGGCGCCACAGCGCACGCCACACCGCCGCAGACGAGGCCGCGCCGGCCTCGTCGGGCGATGCCGCGCGCCCCACCGGGAAACGACGGCGTACGCGCTAGTCTCGGACCGTGCCAATCACCAAGCGCGACTGCCGCACCCTCGGCCTGATCGCGGCGTCGGCCGCCGTGGTGCTGCCGCTGGTCGCCGGATGCGGAATCGACGAGAACACACCGATCTACTACCGGACTGACGCACGGCTGTCGACATACAACGCGGCCAGCCGGGAGGGCAATGCCGACGGCGTGGCCATGGCGTTCACCCGGGTCCTGGGCGGTTTCAGCTTCCTGGGCCCGCAGGGCCAGGTGGTGTCCGACCGCGACGTCGGCGAAGCCACTGCGGTACCGGGCCCGACGCTGACCGTGAAGTACACCTTCTCACCGAAGGCGCTCTACTCCGACGGGGTGAAACCGACCTGCGACGACGTCCTGCTCTCGTGGGTGGCTCAGAGCGGTCGGTTCCCGGGGTTCACCCCGGCGACCACCGCCGGCTACCGCGACATCGAGCGGGTGGACTGCGCGCCGGGTGCCGACACGGCGGTCGTGCACTACGTGAAGGGCCGCGACTACCGGGATTGGCGCTCGCTGTTCGGGGCGGGGGCACTGCTGCCGGCCCACATTGTGGCCCGCGACGCCGGAGCACCGTCGATCCTCGACGCCATCCGCGCCCGCAAACCTGCTGTCCTCGAGGCGGTGGCGAAGTCGTGGAACGCCGGATTCCGCCTGTCGGCCGGGCCGCTCGACCCGGCGCGGTTCGTCGCTCTCGGCCCCTATCGTGCCGAGTCTTTCGACCCCAAGTCTGGGTTGCGACTGGTGCCCAACGACAAGTGGTGGGGACAGGCACCCGCGGTCCGCAACATCGTCGTCCACGGCCGCAACACCGATGCAGCTGCGCGCACCGCCCATGGCGGATTCGACGTCACCGACACCGCCGTGGGCATCGACGCCCCGGCGGCGGGAGCGGAGCCGGCGCAGCCCCAGGTCTCGCCCGCCGGGCACTCCCTGTCCGTCGAACAGGTGGTTCTGGCGCAGCGGGGCGTGCTCGGCCCGCCGCAGGCCCGTCAGGCGTTCGGCGCATGCGTGCCGCGGGACGCACTGGCCCGCACCGCCGGGTACGGGTCGCAGCCGTGGAATCTGCATGTGCTCACCCCGGCAAGTGATCTCGCCGATCCGATCAACACGCAGTTCGGTGTGCGTTACGCCCGTCCCGACATCGTCCGGGCACGTGAAGCCGCCGGTCAGCGTCCGCCGCTGCCCAACGGCGCGCCACCGCCGCCAATGCGTGTCCGCGTCGCCTACCTCGGACCCGACGCGCGACGTGCCGGGATGGTCGCGGCCATGGCCGAATCGTGCCGCCGCGCGGGAATCGACGTCGTCGACGCGGGTGGTCCAGCAGTCACCGTCACGGGCCTGGGCACGGCGTTCGACGCGCTTCTGGTGAACACCGGGGCGAGCTTCGCCGCAGCTGGCGCCGCATCCGACGTCCGGAGCGCCTATGCCTTTTTCGGCGGTGATCCGCTGAACATCGGGGACTTCCGGTATCCGCCGGCCACCGACGCGGTGACGCGGTTCTCCGTCAGCGTGGTCGCCGGCGACCAGCTCGCCCAGCTGCGCGAGCTGGAGACCGTCGCGTGGCGTGAACTCGCATCGATCCCGCTGTTTGCGACGCCGCGTGAACAGGTGTGGTCGGACAAGTTGTCCGGAGTGATCGCCGGCCGGGCGCGCAACGGCACCGGGTGGAACATGGATCGGTGGTCGCGCTCGTGAGCGCGCAGCGCGCGCGATCGCTGATCGCCGCGCTTAGCCGCGATGTTCCCGACTTCCCGTCGCCGGGCGTCCTCTTCCGCGATCTCACCCCGGTGCTGGCCGATGCGGCCGGGTTCGATGCCGTCGTGTCGGCATTGAGTGACGGGTACGCCGTCGATGCCGTCGCCGGAATCGACGCACGCGGATTCCTACTCGGCGGTGCGGTCGCCCAACGCCTCGGGGTCGGCGTGATCGCCGTCCGCAAGACCGGGAAGCTGCCGCCCCCGGTGTTGGCCTGCACTTATGAAATGGAGTACGGGACCGCGACCCTCGAGATCCCCGCCGATGCGCTCGACCTCGACGGACGCCGGGTTCTGATCGTCGACGACGTGCTCGCCACCGGTGGAACGATCGGGGCGACTGCGCGTTTGTTGACGCAGGCCGGTGCACGTGTCGCGGGCGTAGCGGTCGTCATGGAACTCGACGGCATGGAGGGACGCGCAGTGGTGGCGGGGTCGGTGCCGGATTCAGTTCAGGTCCGCGCGCTGGTGACCGGATGAGGATGGCCGCGCCCGTCTAAACTGGAACGAACCGCCCGGCGGGGAGAGGGGAGCGCGGATGGACGAATCGCCCGATATCGACGACGTCGCCATCGTCGCCGCGCCCGAACCGGCCGCCCCACCGGCCGAAGTCGACTCCGCCGGACCACCCGACCGGTTGGCGACTCCCGACCACATGCCCGTCTCGACCTCGGCGACGCGTCGCGTCCGCGCCCGACTGGCGCGCCGCATGACGTCGACCCGCTCGTCGGTGCGTCCGGTCCTCGAACCCCTGGCAGCGCTACACCGAGAGATCTATCCGAAGGCCGATATCGCGCTGCTCCAGCGCGCATACGACGTGGCCGAGGCCCAACACGAGGGGCAGTTCCGCAAGTCGGGGGACTCCTACATCACCCACCCGTTGGCGGTCGCGACGATCCTGGCCGACCTCGGCATGGACACGACGACGCTGATCGCGGCATTGCTGCATGACACCGTCGAGGACACCGGCTACTCACTGGAACAGATCTCCGACGACTTTGGTCCCGAGGTCGCCCACCTCGTGGACGGTGTCACCAAGCTCGACAAAGTGGCACTGGGCACGGCCGCCGAGGCCGAGACGATCCGCAAGATGATCATCGCGATGGCGCGGGACCCGCGGGTACTGGTCATCAAGGTGGCCGACCGGTTGCACAACATGCGCACCATGCGGTTCCTCCCGCCGGAGAAGCAGGCCCGGAAAGCGCGCGAGACGCTCGAGGTGATCGCGCCCCTGGCGCATCGCCTCGGCATGGCGACCGTCAAATGGGAGCTCGAGGACCTGTCGTTCGCGATCCTGCACCCCAAGCGGTACGAAGAGATCGTCCGGCTCGTCGCCGATCGCGCACCCTCGCGCGACATCTATCTGACCAAGGTCCGCGACGAGGTGAACGAGGCGCTGGCCGGGGCGCGCCTGTCGGCGATCGTCGAGGGCCGGCCCAAACACTATTGGTCGATCTATCAGAAGATGATCGTCAAGGGCCGCGACTTCGACGACATCCACGATCTTGTCGGCATTCGCATCCTGTGCGAGGACGTGCGCGACTGCTACGCGGCGGTCGGCGTGGTGCATTCGTTGTGGCAGCCGATGGCAGGACGGTTCAAGGACTACATCGCCCAGCCGCGCTACGGCGTCTACCAGTCGCTGCACACCACCGTGATCGGCCCGGAGGGCAAACCGCTCGAGGTGCAGATCCGCACGCGCGACATGCACCGCACCGCCGAGTTCGGCATCGCCGCGCACTGGCGCTACAAGGAGGGTGGCACCCGCGCCGACCGCAAGGGGCACAAGGGTGCCGAGCTCGCCGAGATCGACGACATGGCCTGGATGCGGCAGTTGCTCGATTGGCAGCGGGAGGCGGCCGATCCGGGCGAGTTCCTGGAATCGCTGCGCTACGACCTGGCCGTCAAGGAAATCTTCGTCTTCAGCCCCAAGGGCGACGTGTTCACCCTCCCGGCCGGTTCGACGCCGGTCGACTTCGCCTACGCCGTCCATACCGAGGTCGGCCACCGCTGCATCGGCGCGCGCGTCAACGGTCGGCTCGTGGCGCTGGAGCGAAAGCTCGACAACGGCGAGGTCGTCGAGGTGTTCACCTCCAAGGCGCCCAACGCCGGCCCGTCCCGGGACTGGCAGAATTTCGTCGTCTCCCCGCGCGCGAAGACGAAGATCCGTCAGTGGTTCGCCAAGGAGCGTCGCGAAGAGGCCCTCGACGCGGGCAAGGAGGCGATCGCACGAGAGGTCCGCCGCGGTGGTTTGCCCCCGCAGCGGTTGCTGACAGTCGAGAACATGAGTGCGGTCGCCGTCGAGCTGCACTACCCGGATGTGACGGCGCTCTACACCGCGGTGGGGGAGAACCAGGTGTCGGCCCACCGCGTGGTGAGCCGACTGGTGGCCCAGCTCGGCGGCCTCGACAGCGCCGAGGAAGAGCTCGCCGAGATCTCCACCCCGTCGACGATGCCACCGCGCCGACGCGCGGGTGGCGATGCCGGAGTCGTCGTCGAGGGTGTCGACAACGTCCTGATCAAACTGGCCAAATGCTGCACACCGGTGCCCGGTGACGACATCCTCGGCTTCGTCACCCGCGGTGGCGGGGTGAGCGTGCACCGCACCGACTGTCCGAACACGGCGGCGCTTCGCGAGCAGGACGAGCGGCTCATCAACGTGGTGTGGGCGCCGTCGGATTCGTCGGTGTTCCTCGTGGCGATTCAGGTGGAGGCGCTGGACCGGCATCGGCTGTTGTCGGACGTGACGAAGGCCCTCGCCGACGAGAAGCTAAACATCCTGTCGGCGTCGGTCACCACGAACAACGACCGCGTGGCCGTCAGCCGTTTCACCTTTGAAATGGGCGACCCGACGCACCTGGGTCACGTTCTCAACGTCGTCCGCAACATCGAGGGCGTGTACGACGTCTACCGGGTTACGTCAGCCGCGTAGCTTGCGGAGCGGCCCGGTGGTGTCAGCCGCGTAGCGTACTCAGCCGACCTTGGCCGACTTGATGGTCACGGCGTCCTTGGGACGACCGCTGTCCTTGTTGCCGTCGGGGCCGGGTTCGGTCGGGATCTTGGAGATCGCGTCCAGTGTCTTCATCCCGCTCTCGTCGAGTTTGCCGACGACCGCGAAGTCGGGGGACAGCTGGGAGTCGGACCAGACGATGAAGAACTGGGCGGCGCCGGTGTTGGAGCGGCCCATCATCGGGTTGTTGGAGTTGGCGATGGCGACCGTGCCGCGCGGGTAGACGACCGGACCGGCGCCCATCATCGAGTCCTGGGTGCCCGGGACCTTCTTGAGTTGGGTGGGCGGCTCATCGATGGTGGTCCATCCGGGCCCGCCCATGCCGGTCCCCGTCGGATCGCCGCACTGCAGGACCTTCAGGTTCTCGCTACGGGTCAGGCGGTGGCAGTCGGTGCCGTCGTAGTAGCCGTGCGATGCCAGGGACTGGATAGCCGCGGAGTTGCACGGCGCGGACGCGTGATCCAGCGTGATCGGCAGGGAGCCGTGGTTGGTGTCCAGCGTCATCGGGGTGGTGGAGCTGGCGAACCATGAACCGGTCTTGATGTAGCGCTTGGTGCCGGGGAAGGGCACCGGAACGTTCGACGACGGCTGGGGCGAGGTGCGCTCCTTGGGTACGCCGGCGGCGAGGGTGTTCATGTACTTCTCGGCCTCGGCACGGCGCTCCGGGGGTTGGCCTCCGACGATCTTGGCGCGGTCCTTGACCGTGTCGGCCAGCGTGTTCTGCGGCTTGCCCCAATCACAGGTGACCGTGCCGATGAAGTTCTGCGCTACCCAGACGATGGTGGCTGCGACGAGCAGTGTGATCACCGAGAGGACGCCGATGAGGATGTTGCGGCTGCGGACCTGGCGGGCGCGCTCGGCGGCTAGCCTGGCCTCCAGCTTGCGCTTGGCGGCCAGACGGCGATCCTCGTTGCTGGTCACTTGCTCGTCGTTGCTGGTCACGTGCGGGAACTCTCCTCGGGCGCGGTCATGGGTCAGCTGCCATACTGCCAGTCCCGCGGGCGTCGTGGTGACACCGGGTCCGCGCCGCGTGGTGGGTCGGGCTGCGTTTCTGAGACAATGACGACCATGCTGATCACTGGATTCCCCGCGGGCATGTTCCAGACGAACTGCTACCTCGTCTCGGCGGATGCGTCGCCGGACGGGCCGGGCGGTGAGGCCGTCATCATCGATCCCGGACAGGATGCCGCCGAGCAGGTCGACAAGGTGTGCGCGCAGTACGGGCTCACGCCGGTCGCGGTGCTCCTGACCCACGGACACCTCGATCACACGTGGAATGCAGCGAAAGTCTGCGAGACCTATGGGATCCCTTGCTACATCCATGCCGCCGACCGGCCGATGCTGACCGATCCGGGCAAAGGCCTGGGCCGGGCGCTGGGCACGATGATCGGGGTGATGAAGTTTGTGGAACCGGAGAAGGTCATCGAGTTCACCGACGGCGAGGAGGTCGAGCTGGCCGGCCTGCGATTCGTAGTGGACCTTGCCCCCGGACACACTCAGGGTTCGGTGTTGCTGGGCATCGACGTGCCCGGTGACGACGAAAACCCGGTGCGCATCTGTTTCGCCGGCGACGTACTCTTCCAGGGGTCGATTGGCCGGACGGACCTGCCGGGAGGCGATCACCAGCAGCTGCTGGACTCGATCGCCGCCAAGCTGCTGCCGTTGCCCGACGATACGGTGGTGCTTCCCGGCCACGGCCCGCAGACGACCATCGGCGCCGAGCGTGCCGCCAACCCATTCCTCGCCGGCATCGGCGGATCGGGCGCCTCGGCGCCCCCGAAAGGACGACACGGACTGTGAGCGAGTTCCAGGCCCCGCGCGGCATCCCGGATTATTTCCCACCGCGTTCGGCCGACTTCACCCGCGTCCGGGACACCCTCGCGAAGGCTGCCGCACTGGCCGGCTATGGGCACATCGAGTTGCCAATCTTCGAGGACACCGCGCTGTTCGCCCGTGGCGTGGGGGAGTCGACCGACGTCGTCTCCAAGGAGATGTACACGTTCGCCGATCGCGGTGAACGGAGCGTCACGCTACGCCCGGAGGGCACGGCCGGTGTGATGCGGGCGGTCCTGCAGCACGGGCTCGACCGGGGGCAGTTGCCGGTGAAGCTGTGCTACAGCGGTCCCTTCTTCCGCTATGAGAAGCCTCAGGAGGGGCGCTACCGCCAGTTGCAGCAGGTCGGGGTCGAGGCGATCGGCGTCGACGATCCGGCGCTGGATGCCGAGGTCATCGCGATCGCCGACGAGGGGTACCGCCGTCTGGGGCTCACCGGGTACCGGCTGGAACTGGCCTCGCTGGGCACGGCCGAGGACCGGCCGGCCTACCGGGAACTGCTGGTGGATTTCCTGTCCGGTCTTCCCCTCGATGAGGCGACCCGGGCGCGCGCCGAGATCAACCCGCTGCGAGTCCTCGACGACAAGCGCCCGGAGGTCCGTGAGATGACCGCGGACGCCCCGCTGCTGATCGACCACCTCGGTGAGGAGTCGGCGCGGCACTTCGCGGCGGTGCGCGGACACCTCGACCGCCTCGGCGTGGCCTACGAGATCAACCCGCGCCTCGTGCGCGGCCTGGACTACTACACCAAGACGACCTTCGAGTTCGTCCACGACGGCTTGGGTGCTCAGTCGGGCATCGGGGGCGGTGGCCGCTACGACGGTCTGATGCGCCAACTCGGCGGCAAGCAGGACCTCTCCGGGATTGGTTTCGGCCTGGGCGTGGACCGCACAGTCCTCGCGCTGCGCGCCGAGGGCGTGGCCGTCGACGAGCCGGCGCGCTGCCGCGTGTTCGGGGTGCCCATGGGCGAGGCGGCCAAGGACCGGCTGGTCGTCATCGCGGCACAATTGCGCAATGCCGGGATCGCCGTCGACCTGGCTTATGGCGACCGGGGGCTGAAGGGTGCGATGAAGGCTGCCGACCGCTCCGGCGCGGACTTCGCCCTCGTGCTGGGCGAGCGCGAGCTGGAGGACGCCAGTATCGAGCTCAAGAAGCTGAAGACGGGCGCGCAGGAACGCGTGTCGCTGGACAGCGTCGTCGAGGAGGTCCGCCTCCTCGCCGCCGAGATCGACCAAGACGCCTGATCGGCCGCCCGAGCAGCGGGCGGCCGATCAGATAGCAGTTGCTGGTGGCGCTACAGGTCGTTGGTGGCGAAGGTGTCGCAGCGGCGCGGGTCGCCGGACTCGTAACCGATCATGAACCAGCGCGCCCGCTGCTGCGCGGAGCCGTGCGTCCACCCCTCGGGGTTGGATCGGGAGCCCTGGATCGTGTCGTCGCCGATCGCCTTGGCGGTCTGGATCACCGAGGCGATCTGGTCCTTGCTCACCGGCGCCAGCATCGCGTCGGGGCCCTTGTCGGCGTGCGACGCCCACACACCGGCGAAGCAGTCGGCCTGCAGCTCGATGCGCACCGAGCCGTTGTTGCCCATCCGGTTGCCCTTCTGGAGGACTCCGGTGAGGTTCTCGACGTGGTGGCCGTACTCGTGGGCGACGACGTACATCTGAGCCAGTGGGCCGTCGCTGCCGCCCATGCGCTTGAGGGTCTCGAAGAACGACGGATCGAAGTACGCGGTCTGGTCGGCCGGACAGTAGAACGGCCCCATGCCCGACGACGCCGGGCCACACCCGGTGTTGACCGACCCGCTGAAGATCTTCGTCCGCGGCTTGGTGTAGCCGGGCAGGATCTGCGACCAGACCCGGTTGACGCTGTCGACCGTGCCGACGATGCGGCAGATGTCGTCGGTGTTTGCTTTCTCAATGGTGCAGGACTGGATGTGCTGGGAAATCGCATCGTTGGTCGTGTCCCCGGTGGGCGCGTAGCCGCTACCGGTGCTGCCGAGCAGACTGCCCGGGTTGAGGCCGAGGAAGAGCGCAATGAGCGTGATGATCAGGCCGGCGCCACCACCCAGGGCGATACGGCCACCGCCGAGCCCACCACCGCCGAGGCCGCCGCCACCGCCGAGACCGCCGCTGGAGACTGTCGACGTATCGAGCGGTCCGCTGCCTTGGAAAGTCATGGTTCTCCTGTCATTGCGATCAGTGAAGCGATCGATGTACTTCAGCATATTCGGGCGCCGACCGCGTGCGCCACGTTTCCCCGTCCAGCGCGGCGGAGGGGCGCCGGGGACCGTTTGGCCCTGCGGGCGGGCGGGACCGTAGACTCGAACGTCGATCAGCATGATCACTCCCAGGAACGGGCGATCGTGCGGGAACCTTTGTGACAACCCTTGGGAGGGGACTTTCGTGCTGCGCACTCATCTCGCCGGTTCGCTGCGCCGGGACACGGCCGGACAGACCGTCACCGTGGCCGGATGGGTGGCGCGTCGGCGCGACCACGGCGGCGTCGTGTTCATCGATCTGCGTGACGCGTCGGGTGTGGTGCAGGTGGTCTTCCGCGACGAGGCCGTCGCGGCCGCTGCGCACCGGCTGCGCGCCGAGTTCGTCATCGCGGTGACCGGTGTCGTCGAGCTGCGCCCCGAAGGATCGGAGAACGCGAACCTCGCTTCGGGTGCGATCGAGATCAGTGCCGCGCAGCTCGAGGTGCTCAACGAATCGGCTCCGCTGCCGTTCCAGCTCGACGAGCAGCCCGGTGAGGAAGTCCGGTTGCGCCACCGCTACCTCGATCTGCGCCGTGAGGGCCCCGCAGCAGCGATCCGACTGCGCTCACGTGCCAACGCGGCGGCCCGCGGAGTGCTCGCGGCCCATGACTTCATCGAGATCGAGACCCCGACGCTGACGCGCTCCACCCCCGAAGGCGCGCGCGACTTCTTGGTTCCCGCACGCCTGCAGCCTGGGACGTTCTACGCCCTCCCGCAAAGTCCGCAGCTGTTCAAGCAGCTGCTGATGGTCGCCGGGATGGAGCGGTACTACCAGATCGCGCGTGCCTATCGCGACGAGGACTTCCGC
>DLKD01000065.1:8460-8865 GCA_002477755.1 Gordonia sp. UBA7599 | reverse complement strand
GTGGCGGCTTGTCGGCACCGCAGCTGGCGGCGCCCGCACCGGGTGGGGCGGCTCCCGGGACGACGGATCCGGGAACGGCGCTCGGGACCGCTCCGGGCGGTGTACCGGGAGCACCGGGAGCACCCGGATTGCCGGGTGCGCCCGTCGTGGCCGGTCCCGACGGTCAGGACTGGCGACCGACCACCACATGCCCGACGTGGCCCGCGCCGCGCCCCGAACAGCAGGGCGGACTCTCGTCGATGATCAACCTCGCGCCGATGGCGGGACCGTTCATGTCCGAGGCATTCGCACTCGGCTCGGTCTACCAGCCGGTGCTGTCGATCGCCGGCCCGTTGCTGGCCGAGATCGAGCCGATCATCACCGCCAATCTGCCGTGGATCAATCCGATCATCGAGAAGGTGCAGG
>DLKD01000065.1:0-8356 GCA_002477755.1 Gordonia sp. UBA7599 | reverse complement strand
CCGATCATCGAGAAGGTGCAGGCCGTTCTCGCCGTCGTCCTCGAGGCGATCCTGCCGTTCTACGGTCCGTTCCGACAGCAGTTGTTGGCCGCCGAGGGCGACCTCGCACGGCAGCTGACGCCGATCTTGCAGCGATGGGCGTCGACCCCGCAGGCCGTCTGCTTCGTGGCCTGGCAGGCGCAGATCATCCGCAACGCCAAGGGACAGCCGACCGTCGCGTCGCTGGCCCACCCGGGTGAGCGCATCCGGTTCTCGTCCAACGGTAGGGCCGTGCGTGTCCGCTAGCCCGGTGCGCGACGCGGTCGTGCCCGTTGGCACCGCTGGCGCCGTCGGGACCGCGGTGACCGTCGAATCAGCGGTCAAGCACAAGGGCGGAGTGCCGGTGCTGCGCGACGTCTCGTTCACCGCCGCCCCCGGCGAGATCACCGCATTGCTCGGCCCCAACGGCGCTGGGAAGACGACGGTGCTGCGCGCGATTGTCGGGCTCGAATTGCTCACGTCGGGACGTGTCGGCGTGGGCGGCGTGCCGCTCGCCGACCATCGGTTCCCCGGGCGGGTGCTCGGTGCGGTGCTCGACGTCGACGCGTATGCCCCGGCACGCACAGTCGCAGCGCAACTGCGACTGGTCGCGACGGCGAGCGGGCTGAAACAAGACTCGGTCCGGCGGGCACTGCGGTTAGTGGGCTTGGCCGAGCACGCGGATGTGCGGATCGGAGCGCTGTCCTTGGGCATGCGCCAGCGGCTGGGCCTGGCGGCGGCACTGATCTACGAGCCCGACGTGCTGGTACTGGACGAACCGCACAACGGCTTGGACGCCGGTGCAATCCGGTGGTTGCGCGAGGTCCTGCAGCGCTACGCGGCAAGCGGGCGCACCGTGTTGCTGTCCACCCACCTGCTGTCGGAGGTGGCCGCGCTGGCGCACCGGGTGGTCATCCTCGTCGACGGCGAGATCGTCGTCGACGAGCCGGCCGGACCGTGGACCGCCGACGCCGATGTCCTCGAGGAGCGCTACCTGGGACTGGTGGGCGAATGGTGAGTGCATCGGGAGCGATCGGCACGAGCAGGGGCGTGCTGGGCACATTCGGGCGCGCATGGGCCGTCGAACTGCGCAAAGTTGCTGCTACCCCGTCGTTGGTCGTTGGCTTGGCGATCGGTATCGCCGCCACGCCGCTGGCCGCGTTGGTCGTGGCCGACCGCTCCGACGCTGCGGAGTCGATGACCGCCGTGCGACTGGCGGTGTCGGCGGCGATGATCCCGGTCGTTGCCTTCGCGCTCTGGGGAGCGTACGCGACGACGTCGGAATACGAGCGCGGCGCGATCGTCGGGAGTCTGCTGGCCGTCCCGCGGCGATCGTCGTTCTACACCGCCAAACTCGCCGCCGTCGCGACCGTCGTCGGCGTGGCGATGACGCTCTCGGCCGCCGTTGCGGTGGTGGTCGTCGGGCTTGCGGCACCGCCGCCGGGGCTCGCCGTTGGGCCGTGGTGGGCGGTTCCCGTCATCGGCCTGATCGTCGGGGCAGTGGCGGCGGTGGGCGCAGCCGCGGGCTTCATCCTGCGCGGGTCGATCACCACGTCCGGCACGCTGCTCGTCGCCCTGCTGGGACCGTCGGTGCTGGGGTCCGCGCTCGGCGGCGCGCAACGCTGGTTCACCGGTGCCGCGCCGACCGCACTGATCGCACACGCTGCCGGCAGTGACCGGCCAGAGCTCGGCGCGGCGGCCGGGTCGATCGTCTTCACCGTCGTCGTGGTGGTCGTCGGGGTGGTGGGGTGGCGCGTATTCGCCCGCGCTGACCACTGACGGGGTTAGGTGGAGTCATGGCGACCGATGACCTAGTTTCCCTGACCACCGGATTCCTGCGCGATCTCGCGACCGGGCGCATCGACGAGGCGCTGTCCGTCGTCGACGAGAACATCCTCTACGAGAACGTGGGCCTCCCGACAGTGCGTGGCATGAAGCGGTTCACCCGGGCGATGCACATGCTCAACGGCAAGTTCCTCCATTTCGATGCCGAGATCCTCAATGCCGCCGCCGACGGCGGCGTCGTGCTCAACGAGCGGATCGACCTGCTGAGCATCGGCCCGCTGCGGATCCGGTTCTGGGTGTGCGGGCGCTTCGAGGTCGTCGACGGACGCATCGTCGTGTGGCGCGACTACTTCGACATGGTGGACTCGTTCAAGGGCCTGCTGCGCGGGATCGTCGGGTTGGTGATCCCGACGGCGGTGAAACCGATCCGATCGCTCACCGAACCCGATGACGCAACAGAGTCGGCGGCCGAACTGCGGGGCGCGTGATGGGCGACGGATACCTGGTCACCCGGAGCATCCTCGTCGACGCCCCGGCCGCCGACATCTACGCGCGCATCGTCGACTTGCACCGGTGGCGGGAGTGGTCGCCATGGGAGGATCTCGACCCGGACCTGCAGCGCGACTATTCGGGTGCTGCGCAAGGCGTGGGCGCGCAGTACGCGTGGTCGGGCAACAAGAAGGCCGGCAAGGGGAGGATGGCGATCGTCGCGACGGAGGCGCCGAGTGCCGTCGACGTCTCCGTGGTCTTCGAGAAGCCGTTCAAGTCGAAGAGCACGAGCTTGTTCCGACTCGGGCCAGAGGGTTCGGGCACGCGGGTCGAATGGGCGATGACCGGGACGCACTCGGTGTTCTCCCGCATCGCAGGTCCGCTGAAGATCTTCGACAAGATGATCGGCAAGGACTTCGAAAAGGGCCTAGCGCACTTGAAGGCGGCCAGTGAAGGACAAACCCCCTAGAGCTCGTCCAGAGGCAACTGATCAGAGGATCTCGTCGATGCTTTCCAGCGGACGGGCCAGACGCGCACCCTTGTCGGTAACGACGAACGGGCGCTCCACCAGTACCGGGTGGGCGACCATCGCATCGAGGATTTCGTCGTCGGAGGCGTCGGCCAGGCCCAACTCCTTGTAGAGCGGCTCGCGCTTGCGGGCGGCCTGTGCCGGGGTGACCCCGGCCTCGGCGAACAGTGCGACGAGCTGATCGCGCGTCCACCCCACGTCGAGGTACTTCACGACCGTCGGCTCGACCCCGGCGTCGTGCAGCTTGTCCAACGCTTTGCGCGACGTCGTGCAGCGCGGGTTGTGATAGATGGTCGCCATGAGTGCGGTCCTACGCGCTGCCGTTGAAGAGGCTGGTGACCGAACCGTTCTCGAAGACCTCGCGGATCGTCTGCGCGAGCAGCGGCGCGATCGAGAGGACCGTGAGGTTCGCGAACTGCTTCTCCGGGCCGATCGGCAGCGTGTCGGTCGCGATGACCTCCTTGGCGCCGCAGTTGGCCAGGCGCTCAGCAGCCGGGTCGGAGAAGACGCCGTGGGTGGTGGCGATGATGACGTCGCCCGCGCCGGCGTCCTTGAGGACCTTGACGGCGCCGGCGATCGTGCCGCCGGTGTCGATCATGTCGTCGATCAGCACGCAGGTGCGCCCCTCGACGTCGCCGACGACGCGGTTGGACTTCACCTGGTTGGGCACCAGCGGATCGCGGGTCTTGTGGATGAACGCCAGAGGTGCACCGTTGAGCGAATCGGCCCACTTCTCCGCGACGCGGACACGGCCCGAATCGGGGGAGACGACGCAGATGTTGTCGGTGCCGTACTGCTCGCGGACATACTCGGCGAGCTGGCCCTGCGCGTGCATGTGGTCGACCGGGCCGTCGAAGAAGCCCTGGATCTGGTCGGTGTGCAGATCGACGGTGATGATGCGGTCGGCGCCCGCAGTCTTCATCAAGTCGGCGATGAGGCGTGCCGAGATCGGTTCGCGGCCACGGTGCTTCTTGTCCTGGCGAGCATAGGGGTAGAACGGCAGGACGACGCTGATGCGCTTGGCCGAGCCGCGCTTGAGGGCGTCGATCATGATCAGCGCCTCCATGACCCACTCGTTGAGCGGGGCCGGGCAGCTCTGGATGACGAAGGCGTCGCTACCGCGGACCGATTCCTCGAACCGGACGAAGATCTCGCCGTTGGCGAAGTTGCGCGCCGTCTGCGGCGTCACCTTGACGCCCAGGTTGGTGGCGACCGCCTCGGCGAGCTCGGGGTGTGCGCGCCCGGAGAACAGCATCAGGTTCTTGCGGTTGTCGGCAGTCCAGGTCATGGGATTCTCAATCTGCACTCGGTGGGGCTCGGGCTGGGTCAGTCGTCTTCAGTTGTGGGCGAGTCGGCGGCTGCCTGCGCAGCGCGTGCGGCAGCCGAGTCGGGCCGCTTGGCCACGACCCATCCGTCAATGGTTCGCTGTTCGCCCGCGGAGACGGCGAGCGCCCCCGGTGGAACATTTTGCCGCACGACCGTCCCGGCGCCGGTGTAGGCCCCGTCGCCGACGGTCACCGGGGCGACGAACATGTTGTCCGAGCCGGTCCGGCAATGCGATCCGATGACGGTGCGGTGCTTGTTCACGCCGTCGTAGTTGACGAAAACACTCGACGCGCCGATGTTGCTCTGCTCGCCGATCGTCGCGTCCCCGACGTAAGTGAGGTGCGGGATCTTCGAGCCGGCGCCGATCTGTGCATTCTTGGTCTCCACAAAGGTGCCGATCCTGCCGTTCGCGCCGAGCTCGGTGCCCGGGCGCAGGTAGGCGAACGGTCCGACCGTGGCGCCGGCACCGATGACGGCGTCGCTGCCGTGGGTGCGGATGACCTGGGCGCCCTCCCCGACGACGACGTCGGTCAGGGTGGTGTCCGGGCCGACCACCGCGTCCGGGCCGATCGACGTACGACCGCGCAACTGCGTGCCGGGTTCGATCGTGACGTCTTGGCCGATCGCCACGTCGACGTCGATCCACGTGCTGGCCGGGTCGACCACAGTCACCCCGGCCAGCTGGTGGCGCGCGATGATGCGGCGGTTCAGTTCGGCTCCGAGTTCGGCGAGTTGGACGCGGTCGTTGCACCCAGCGACGACGGCCGGGTCGTCGATGATCAGGGCCCGCACCGTCTTGCCGTCGTTGCGGGCAATCTCGACGACGTCGGTCAGGTAGTACTCGCCCTGGGAGTTGTCGGTGGACAGGGCGCTCAGCGCGGTGCGCAGGGTGGCGGCGTCGAAGGCGTAGATGCCGGCGTTCACCTCGCTAATGGCGCGTTGTCTCTCGTCGGCGTCCTTGTGCTCGACGATCGCGGTGACGGCATCGTCGGCGTCGCGGACGATGCGGCCGTAGCCGGTGGGATCGTCGGCGATGAATCCGGTGAGGGTGACCGCTGCGCCGGAGTGGACGTCCAGCAGTGCCTGCAAGGTCGGTGCGTCGAGCAGGGGGGCGTCGGCGACGGTGATCACGACGGTGCCGTCGAAGTCACCGGGTAGGGCGGTCAGGCCGGCGCGTGCGGCGTCACCGGTACCGAGGGGCTCGTCCTGCTCGGCGATGAGGACCTCGTGGCCCAGGGCGGTGGCGATCTCGCCGATGGCGGCGGTGACCCGTTCACGCTCGTGACTGACGACCGCGATCAGGTGGTCGGGGTCGATTCCAGCGGCACCGGCCAGCGCATGGCCGACCAGGGAGCGACCGCCGATCTCGTGGAGGATCTTCGGTGTCTTCGACTTCATGCGGGTGCCCGCGCCCGCGGCGAGCACGATCACCGCGCGTTGGCCGGTATCCGTCATCAGCGTCCTTGAGTCTGGGGTTGGTGGACGACGAACAAATCCTACGCAACCCGATAACGTGGTGCCCGCGTGGTTCGTCGGACTGTGGTGCAGCCGACGCGGGGAGCGCGAGCTATCGGGGCCGGATTGGTCCTATATGACACAGGAGGAAGTTGATGAGCGGAAAGAAGGTGGCGATCGTCACCGGTGCGGCGCGAGGGATCGGCGCTGGCGTGGCGAAGCGGTTGGCTGCCGACGGAATGGCGGTCGCGGTGCTCGACCTCGACGCCGATTCGTGCGGCCCCACCGTTGCGGCGATCAACGATGCGGGCGGGACGGCGATCGCCGTCGGCGCCGACGTGTCGAACGAGGACTCGGTCGCTGCGGCCGTGGCCAAGGTTGCCGAGGAACTCGGCCCGCCGGTCGTGCTGATCAACAACGCCGGCATCATCCGCGACAACATGCTGTTCAAGATGACCGTCGATGATTGGGACGCGGTCATGGCCGTGCACCTGCGCGGCGCGTTCCTGATGAGCCGTGCGTGTCAGAAGCACATGGTCGACGCCGGCTGGGGCCGCATCGTCAACCTGTCGAGCACGTCGGCGCTGGGCAACCGCGGACAGGCCAACTACTCGGCGGCGAAGGCCGGCATGCAGGGCTTCACCAAGACGCTGGCGATCGAGCTGGGCAAGTACGGCATCACCGCCAATGCCATCGCCCCCGGCTTCATCGAGACCGAGATGACGCAGGCGACTGCCGCGCGCATGGGCGTCGACTTCGAGGAGTTCAAGAAGTTCAGCGCCGCGCAGATCCCGGTGGCGCGGGTCGGCGTGCCCGAGGACATCGCCCACACGGCGTCGTTCTTCGCCAGTGAGGGCGCGGGCTTCGTGTCGGGCCAGGTCGTCTACGTGGCCGGCGGCCCGAAGGACTGACGAAACCCGGACGACCGCGTGGTGGCCGCTGTGGCAGAATCGCCACGGCGCCATCACGCTGGCCGCCCAATCCCCCATGGTGTAATCGGCAACACTCCTGATTTTGGTTCAGGCATTCTAGGTTCGAGTCCTGGTGGGGGAGCCGAGTAGCCACGCAGTAGCCGGTCTGGCGCGGCGTCAGGCCTGCGCGCGGTCACGCTCCTGGGCGCGCGTCACCAGGCCGATGCCGGGACGGGGATCCGGGCCGTAGGCGGCACCGTCGAGGTCGAAATTCATCAAGTCGGTGTGTTCGACGTCGACGTTGGGCCACTCCGGCAGACCGTCGCCGTTGGGGTTGCCGGTCTTGACGAAGTTCACCGCGTACGAGTGATAGGTCTTGGCCATCGCACGGTCGTTGTCGGTGATCTCATCATCGTCGTAGGCGCTTTCCAGCGTTTCGAACAGGAAGGGCAGATCACCGGAGTGGCTCGGAGCCCGACAACGCGCGGACCTTCTTCAGCGATCATCGCGCGCGTCACGGCGACAATCTGTGCGCGCCGTTCAGCGGCGTCGAGCCGTTCGGACAACGAGTCCCTATCTGTCGCGCATACGTTCTGTTCTAGCACGGCCGCGCCGCAGAACTACGGGCCCTAGCGAGCTTCGGTCACCAGGTCAATCTTCATGTTGGTGTATCGGAACTGCGCAACTCATGCATGATTGGTCGGTGAAAATGACGCGGCGCAGTGCCCTGGCCCTTTCCGGTACGTTGCCAGCGGCGGTCCTCCTCAGTAATTCTGGCGTTTCCCAGGCCGACGCCGCTTGTAACGAGGTCGATGCGATGGCAGACGCGGTATCGAAGAAGCTGTTCAGCGGCGACGGTCTGGCGCGGCCCGTGCCGGACGTGCCGACCCCGTCGGACCTCGCGCGCGGCTTGGACCGCACGCTGGTCCTCGGCGGCGGTGGCGAGTACTACGTGGCTTGGTACTGCGGCTTCTTCCACGGCCTGATGGAACGCGGGATCGATCCGGCCGCTCAGGCGCAGATGGTCGTCGGTACGTCGGCCGGCGCGTATGCCGGATCGTCGCTGACGTCGGGGCACTTCCGGCACCTGCACTCGTCGTTTGAGTTCTTCGGGAAGTTCCCGGGGCTGTTCGCGAAGATGGCCCCGGTCAGCGCGGCCAACGCCAGCCAGCAGCGCGCCCGCGAGATCAACGCGAAAGTCACCTCGGGCGATCCGGCATCCATCAAGGCGATCGGCCATGCCGCGCTGGCTGCCGACAACTCGGTCAACGGCGATTCCGTCGAGCGGCTGGCCTGGCTACTCACCGGCGACAGTCGCACCGACTGGCCGCCGTCGAAGATGTACACGACCGCCAACGACTGCTACACCGGCGAGCGCCTCGTGGTGGGCCAGAAGGTGGCGCGCCGCAACGGCATCTCGCTCGCGCGCGCCGCGGGGGCCAGCTCGTCGCTGCCCGGCACCATCGGACCCACCCTGGTCGGCCAGCGGTACTGCATGGACGGCGGCATCTCCAAGGCCTGGGCGCACACCGACCTCGTCGCGGGTTCGAAGCGGGCGCTGGTCATCACGTTGACCAACGGCTACGAGGGCAGCCTGCTGACCGGCATTCCACACAACATCTACGACGAGATCAAGGCGCTTGAAGCGACCGGCACCAAGGCCAAGCTCATCATTGCGGGTACGCCGCCCGGGGTGAATCTGCTCGACCCTCGCCAGATCGAGCCGGCGCTGAAAGCCGGGTACAAACGCGCCGGGATCGAGGCAGCCGGCATCAAGAAGTTCTTCGCCTGAATCTCTCGCTTCCGCACAATTTGTGTTGCGGTTGTCAGACCCCGCGGCTAG
>DLKD01000098.1 GCA_002477755.1 Gordonia sp. UBA7599 | reverse complement strand
GACCAGAGCCTTCTTTGCCATCAGATTTCCCTACCGTCAGTTCTTCGCGTTGTTGTCTTTGAACGGGAAGCCGAGCGCCTTGAGCAGCGCACGACCCTCGTCGTCGTTGGTGGCCGACGTGACAACGGTGATGTCCATACCGCGCGGTCGGTCGATCGAGTCGATGTTGATCTCGTGGAACATCGACTGCTCGTTGAGCCCGAAGGTGTAGTTGCCATTGCCGTCGAACTGGCGGTCGGAAAGACCGCGGAAGTCACGGATACGCGGAAGGGCGATCGACACCAGACGGTCGAGGAACTCCCACATGTAGTCGCCGCGCAGCGTGACGCGCGCGCCGATCGGCATGCCCTCGCGCAGCTTGAACTGTGCGATCGACTTGCGGGCCCGACGGACCTCCGGCTTCTGGCCGGTGATCAGCTCGAGGTCGCTGATCGCACCGTTGATGAGCTTGGAGTCGCGGGCGGCGTCGCCGACGCCCATGTTCACGACCACCTTCACCACACCGGGGATCTGCATGACGTTGTCGTAGTCGAACTCCTTGTTGAGGGAGTCCTTGATTTCTTCGCGGTAGCGAAGCTTCAGCCGAGGCTGGACCTTTTCGGAGGTAGTCATCTCAGATGTCCTTCCCGTTCTTGCGGGAAATCCGGACGCGCTTGCCGGTCTCCTCGTCAGTCCGGTATCCGACGCGGGTCGGGTTGCCGTCGGAGTCCACGACCATCACGTTCGAGACGTGGATGGGGGCTTCCTGGGTCACGATGCCGCCGGAGGAGGCGCCACGCTCGTCAGCCGAGGCGGCGGTGTGCTTCTTGATCCGGTTCACGCCCTCGACGAGGACGCGCTGCTGCTGCGGGAAGGCCTGGATGACCTTGCCCTTGGCACCCTTGTCCTTGCCGGACACGACGATCACGGTATCGCCCTTGTGCACCTTCATGTCAGAGCACCTCCGGAGCCAGCGAAACGATCTTCATGAAGCGCTTCTCGCGCAGCTCGCGGCCCACCGGGCCGAAGATGCGGGTGCCGCGCGGGTCGCTGTTGTTGTCACCCTTGAGGATGACCGCGGCGTTCTCGTCGAAGCGGATGTAGCTGCCGTCGGGACGACGACGCTCTTTGGTAGTGCGGACGATGACGGCCTTGATGACCTCGCCCTTCTTGATGTTGCCGCCGGGGATCGCATCCTTGACGGTGGCGACGATGACGTCGCCGATCCCGGCGTATCGTCGCGACGAGCCGCCCAGCACGCGGATGCACAAGATTTCCTTGGCTCCGGTGTTGTCGGCGACCCGCAGGCGAGATTCCTGCTGAATCACTCGTGTCTCCTTGACCTGGTTTCGTTGCCCGCCGGATTTCCGACCCGACGCGCACGGCCTGCTGCCACCGATCACACGCCTGCCCGGGGCTTTCCGGACTGGTCCGGACGACTCCAGTGGGTTCGTGTGCCGATTCGCGACGCACACGCGCCGCAGGCAACCGATTCAGTGTAGGTGAACGCGCAGGTCGGGGCCAAATCGCGTGTCGCGGTTTAGCGGCGTTGATCTCGAACCTGTAACGTATGTCCGAGTCCGCGCGGTTATTACGCGTGAGTAAGTTCCCCGAGCCCGGCCCTACGGAAGGACCATCTGTGCGAGCACTCTGGCGTATCGGTGCCGCAACGATGGCCACCGTGGTGGCAACGACCCTGGGCACGGCGTTGGCAGTCGGCGCTCCGAAGGACCAAGCCTCCCACATCGTCAGCGAGAAGGCCGACGGCGATCAAAAGACCATTCTCACCGTCTACTCGGCGGCGATGAAGAAGGCCTTCCCCATCGAGGTCCTACTGCCTCCGCAAGAGAAGAAGCCGAGTCCCGTGCTCTACCTGCTCAACGGCGCCGGCGGCGGCGAGGACATCGCGACCTGGGGCGCGCAGACCGACTACCGCGAGTTCTTCAAGAAGAAGAACGTTTATGTCATCACGCCCATCGGCGGCAGGGTGAGCTACTACACCGATTGGCTACACCGCGATCCGCACATGGGTCAGCCGCTGTGGCAGACGTTCCTCACCGAGGAACTGCCCCCGCTGATCGCGGAACACTTCAACACGACCGGCCTCAGCGCTATCGGGGGAATCTCGATGGCCGGCACATCGGTGTTCAACCTGGCCATCCACAAGCCGAGCCTCTACAAGGCGATCGCCGCATTCAGCGGTTGCGCCCGCACCAGCGATTGGCTCGGCCAGCAGTACATCAAACTCGTTGTGGACCGCGGCGACGGAAACATCGAGAACATGTGGGGCCCGCTCGGCGGCCCCGGCTGGATCGCCAACGACCCCTACATCCAGGCGGCGAAGCTGCGCGGCATGTCCATCTACCTGACCGCCGGCAGCGGATTGCCCGGTCAGTTCGACAATCTGAAGAACCCGGACATGGAGGGCAGCCCCTGGATCCTGGCCAATCAGATGGTGGCGGGCGGTGCCATCGAGGCGAGCGTGAACGTCTGCTCCCGCGAGGTGTCGCGCCGGTTGACCGAACTCGACATCCCCCACACCCTGACTATCCGACCCACCGGTACGCACTCGTGGCGCTACTGGCAGGTCGATCTCCATCAGACGTGGCCCAAACTGGCCAAGGATCTGAAGACCGAGTAGAGACTCGGTTGCGGCTCGACTCCCGCAACGTCTCACTCGGACCACCACCCAGGTCTCGGATGGATCACCGATCCGTCGCCCGGCCTATCTGCCGGTAACCTGGAACATTGTCGGTCCCGACCAGGGCCCGACACCACATGAGAGGGATAATCGCGTGCGTATGCTCCGCCTGCTCAGCATCGTGCTCGCGTCGTCGATGGCGCTGATCATCGGATCGGCCTACGCGCACGCCGCGCCGAAGGCGCGGATCATGAGCAACTACGACGACAGTCCGTACGAGACCACCCTCATCGTGTACTCCCCGGCGATGCGCCAGGGGTTCCCCGTCACGGTCCTGCACCCGCGCAACACGAACCGTCCGCTTCCGGTCCTGTACCTCCTCAACGGCGCCGGCGGTGGCGAGGATTCCGCAACGTGGGCTGCACGCACCAACTACACGAAGTTTTTCCGGACCAAGAACGTGCTCGTCGTGACGCCCATCGGCGGTGCGTTCAGCTATTACACCGACTGGAAGCGGCGCGACCCAGCGCTGGGCAGGCTCAAGTGGCAGACGTTCCTCACCCGTGAGCTGCCACCGCTGATCGACAGCCACTTCCACGCAAACGGACGCAACGCGATTGCGGGTATTTCGATGGCCGGCACGTCGGTGTTCAACCTCGCCCTGGCCAGGCCCAATTTCTACACCTCGGTCGCCGCGTTCAGCGGCTGCGCGCGCACCAGTACGCCAGCGGGCCAGCAATACATCAAGCTGGTGGTCGATCGCGGCGCTGGGAACATCGCGAACATGTGGGGCCCGGTCGGCAGCCGGGGGTGGATCGACAACGACCCCTACATCCAAGCGCCGCGGCTGCGCGGCACCAAGGTCTACATGACAACCGGCACGGGCCTGCCCGGCAAGCACGAAAATCTCGCCGACAAGGGGATTGTCGGCGATCCGATCACGCTGGTCAACCAGGCGGTCGTCGGGGGGATCATCGAGGCGGCGGTCAACCAGTGCACCCAGGAGATGGCGCAGCGACTGCGCTCCTTGAACATCCCGTTCAACCTGGTGACCCATCCCGGTGGCACCCACTCGTGGGGCTACTGGGAGGACGACCTGCACAACACCTGGCCAATGCTGGCCCGCGACCTGCACAGCCGCTGAGCCGTCGCGCAAACCGCCCAGATCCCGGTACCGGGCTGCGGCGATTGTGCGACGATGAGCAACAAGAACACGTTCTAATCGCGTCGGGAGTTTCCGTGTCCAGTTCACACCAGATCCTCGGTACCACCGTCGACACTCCGGTCAAAGTGCGCAACGCACGCTGTTTCATGGCGGGCTTTAGCGCATCGGCGGAGAAGGTCGCGGCGGCGATCGCACCCACCGGGCTCGAGCCCGTCACCCTCCCCCGCGGACTGGACATCCCCCGCAGCCTCAACCCGCTCAAGCTCCTCGAGTCCCGAACGCTGTGCCTGTTCATCATCGTCGACTACATCGACAACGACCTGGGGCCCTACAACGAGTTCGCCGTCTGCATCCCGGTGAAGTCACCGCCGGGTATCGCGGCGCCGGTGCACGACGCAGGTACAGACGAGAGCGCCACCACCCGCGACGACAAGTCGGAGGGGAAGGGGATCGACATGTCGAGCGTTCTGGTCCACTCGCTTCCCGTCGACGGCGAGTTCACCCTCGCGGCTGGCCGCGGGATCTGGGGCTTCCCCAAGATCCTCGCCGACTTCGACGTCGACCACGAGGCACGCAAACCGCACGGGAGGGTCAGCGCCGACGGAAAGCTGATCGCCGACCTCACGATCAGCCGGGGCATCAAGGCGCCCGGCGAGGCCAAGCCCCTCACCTTCCATGCCTTCTCCCACATCGACGGCGTCACGCGCATGATCCCGTGGGACTTCGACTCAATGGCCGAAGTGACCACCCGCGTGGGTGGGGCGTCGCTCAAACTCGGCGACCATCCGATCGGCGAGGAGCTCCGCAGCTTCGACCTGTCCAAGCATGCCCTCATGACCACTGTCGTCGGCAAGGTCGAGATGACGTTCAACGACGCCACCGTCGTTTCCTGAGAGTCGGCGCGCCCGACCCAGATCAGCGCGCCAGTAGCAGGAACTCCAATTGCGCGACGCGCACCGCCCCGGCGAATACCAACCGGTACGCCGACGCCGCCGAAACGGATTCGACGGCGAAGATCCTCGTCTGACGTCCCCACCGGAACTCCGCCTGCTGCCTGGCCACCGACTGCCACTCCCCGTCGGGGCCGCGCGAGGAGAACTCCCACGAATACTCGCCGGGTTCGTCGACGGTGAGCGTGTAATGATCGAGCGCGGTGGGCGCCTCGAACTCCCATCCGAGCGCGCCACCCGACTCGACGACCGCGGGCGCGGTACCCGAAGAGTCGTCGAACGCATTGCCCGCGTCGACCCCGCCGATTGCGCCGCGACCACCCGGTGACGTCAAGTCGACCGGCGGCATTGGAGCCGAACCGGGCGGCGTCAACGCTGGCGGAACCGTCTCCGCGGCCCAGACCGACGGTTGCGGACCCAGGTCGAACTCGATCACCGCACCCTCGACGAGGCGCTCGCGCTCGATGGTGATGCGGTCCCACGCCTGACCATCGACGCGGACCGACTGGATGTAGCGGTTCACCGCCGACGCTGACGGCGCGACGATCTCGATCGCGGCGCCGTTCTCCATCGTCCATATGAGTCGTCGGTACATCGGGGCGCACAGCACGAACTGCCCGCTGCCGATCGTCAGGGGGTACAGCCCCGAAACCGCCAGCAGGTACCACGCCGACATCTCGCCGTTGTCCTCGTCGCCGGGATACCCCTGCCCGAGGTCAGAGCCGGAGAACAGACGCTCAACGGCGTCTCGCACGATCGCCTGCGTCTTGGCGTGCGCACGGCTGCCCTCTCGCGATGCGAAGGCGTACATGAACGGGATGTGGTGGGCCGGCTGATTGGACAGCGCCAACATTCCCATCCGGGTGTCACGGGCTTCGCGCATCTCGTGGATGACTACCGGGTAGCCGCCCTTGAACTCCTCCCGACCAGTCTCCGGCAGCGCCATGAACTCGTCGAGCCGCCGCTCCAACGCCTCTCGGCCGCCGTACAGCTGCGCCAGGCCTTCCCCGTCCTGCGGCGCGGTGAAACGAGTGCCCCATGCATTGGTCTCGGTGTAGTCGGTGCCCCAGTCACGCGGGTCGAACTCGCCCGCCCGCCAGGGACCGAGCGCAACCCCCTCTGAGACAGGCTCACGACCGCGGAAGAAGTCAGTCTGGGCGTCGAACATCAACGCGTAGCGCGCCGCTCGCGCAGCGAACCAGGTCGCGTTGGCGGCGAACTCAGCGGCCCGCTCATGGTCGGGATGGCGGTGGCGCAGGAACGCCGAAAATGCGGCGATGGAAGCGTCGTTGATCGCGGCATCGATCGTCCACGACAGGCCCTCGTGGGCATGCGTATCGGCGTATCCGGTGAACATGGACCGGTCCATGCCCTTGCGGCCGACAAAGCGGTTGTCCGACGGCACGGTCGCGTTGCGCAGGCAGGAATCGTAGGCGTCGAGGACGGAATAGTCGCCGAGCTCACCGATCCCTGCGATCGCGGCGTCAGCGAACACTGCATCGCTGCTCGTACCGGTCATGATGTCGGCCGGGGCGGGTGCCGACCACCGGCTGACCCACCCACCGTCGCGGTAGTGCTCGACAAAGCCCTCCAGTAGTCGTCCGGTCAGCACCGGGGCGATCAGCGTGCGCAGCGGCCAACTGGCCCGATAGGAATCCCAGAAGCCGTCGGTGACGGTCAACAGCCCATCGACGATGCGACGGCCCGTCATCGTCGGGGAATCGTCGACGTCGGTGCGGTACGCGAACGGCGACGCGAAGCGCCACCCGCCGGGGGTGGGCTCGGATGCGATGTTCGGATACAGGTGCACCCGGTACAGGCTGGAGTACAGCGTGACGCGCTGATCGGGAGTCGCATTCTCGACGGTCAGTCGGCCGAGGATCTCGTTCCACTGCGCCCGCGTGTCGGCGACTACTGCGTCGAAGCCCGACGGTGGTCGAGTGCTCCGCGACGCGGTGGTCGAGTGCTCCGCGACGGAGGAGCGGGGTGTACCGAGACCAGGAGCGGAGTGTATCGAAACCCCCAGGTTCCGCTTCGCCTGCTCGAGGCTGATGTGGCTGACACCGATCCCGACGGTCACGGACCGGTCCGATGCGTTGAGCCCTACCGTCAGCGTCCCGATGACCGATTCACGCTCGTGGCCTGGGAAGCGCCGGGCACTGAGCACGCGCCCGTCGACTTCAACGTGGACATAGGTGCGCGGCACATGCGTCAGACCGCCCGGACCGTCGACGTAGCCCGTGGCGGTGTATCGCCGCCCGGGCACCGGCTCGGGGAGGTCGAGGAAGCCGTCGCCGTCGATCTGGTCGAAAACGAGCGACCCGGTATCGCCGCCGTAGGTCGCGCGCAACCAGACTGAGTGGGAGCCGGCGGTGAGCTCCGCGGCCACTGGCGGGTGCACGCCGTCGTCGAGGACGACCGAGTACAGGTGGGGACGGTCGATCTCCTCGTCATGGGAGAACGGCAGCGCGCGCTCGTGACGGTCCGGATTGGGGTGGGCCAGCGGGTGCGGGAACACCTGGAAGCTGCCGCGGTCCCCCATCCACGGCGACGGGATGTGCGACGTGGCGAAGGCCTGCAGGTACGGGCGGACGCTCGCAGTATCGGTCGACGGATCCTGCGGCGGGTTCGTGTCGACCCGGCTCGCCTCATGGTAGGAGTACGGCCAGCCGCGGTTACCGCCGTCGGTCATCGGCAGGCCGAAGACGAAGCCGTGCGGGACCGCGACGAGCGGCGCGCAGCCGCCGCGGGAAAACCGGTCCGACGAGAAGGTGCCGCGCGTCGTGCGGACACACCCCACGGGCTCGGTCGGTGCCGCGGGAGCCTTGACGAGGTCGATGCGGTCGACGAATCCAGACTGCGCGCGTTCACTAACACGGTCGTCGGTGCGGACCGGGACCTCGCCGACCAGCTCGACCCGTTCGACAGTCCTACCCACCACCAAGTCGAGAGTGACGGTGCGCGACGACCACTGGTCGACGGAGAGCAGTCGGGCCCCGTATTGCGTCTGCGGGTCGAGGGCGACTCCGTATTGATCGACGGCCGCCGCGTCCGACAACCGCGATCCGTCTGTGAACACGATGTCGACGGCGACGGCGGTGGCGGCATATCCGTCGCGCACATCGGGCTCAGAGTCGTCGAAGCAGGGAAAGACCGCGAACCGTAGCGCGGTACCGACGGGGATCGTGGCGCCTTCCAGGCCTGTATCCGCCAATTGAGCGCGCCAACGGCGCCCTACAGGCCCAGCCACGCAGTAGCCCCAAGGGTGGGCCGAAGTCAGCCCGACGCCGGGTTTGGCATTGACTGCATACGACGGACCGAGTCCGCGAGTGAGTGGGGCGAGGACATCGGAATGTTCGGGAGGAGCGAACAGGTCTGCCTTCTCAGCCACGCGCGCGAATCGACCGCGGCCGACTCAAGAGACGCGAATCAGTGCGCTAGACGACGGCGCGGAGGTGTCCGCCGCCAGCGGTCCCGAGATCACGGCCGAGCCACTCGATCATCTGCGAGACAGCGGCGCCGGTGCGCTCACCGAGGCTGGCGACCGACGGAATCGAGCTCACGATGGCCGCAATCAAAGAAGCGTCCGAACTCATGCCGTGGCGGTTCATCACCTCGGAGTAGTTGTGGATGGATTCATCGAGGTCACCGTACGTGACGGCGGTACCTTCGTAACGAACGGCCGTTAGGCGCGGCACAGCGTGCGCACGCTCATTGACGTGGTCAATCACCTGCGTCATCATAACGTTCCCCATCTTCCTCCATGGGTGCGCACCATCGTCACAGATCGTGCGCTGTGCTCCAGGTAACTCCCAGAACACTCACAGTATGGCATGTCGGGTGTGATTTTCAACTCGTACGCGCTCGACTTGTTCTGCATCGGTTACCTAACCGTGGCCGACTTTTGGCAGGTGGCGGCCGTGCGCGGCAGTAAACGGCACGACTCTACCCGCACGGACAGGGTCATTGGTCCTTGCCCCTCGCATCGGCCTCCATGGCCTCGATCAGGCTCTTCGGACGCAGATCGGTCCAGTTCTCCTCGACGTAGGCCAGGCACGCCGCGCGGTCGTCCTCGCCGAACACCTTCGTCCAACCTGCCGGGATCTCGGCGAACGTCGGCCACAGCGAGTGCTGGTTCTCGTCGTTGACGAGTACGTAGAAACGGCCGTTCTCGTCGTCGAATGGGTTGGTCATATTCTCTCCTTATTCGGGTTTGCGCCAGCGGGTCTGGCGCACTCGGTTCAGTTTCGGGTTCAGTCAGTGCGTCGGCGCACGTTGGACGGTTGGGTTGCTGCCTCCAGTCCGCGCTGGACGGCTGGCCCGATGATGCGCAGCGACTCTGTGTCGGCCATGCCCAGATGATGTGTGTCGACGTCGACGTTGACGATCGGGCCGACCACGTACGGACGCCAACTGTTTGCGACCAGCGTGGGGTCGTCCTTGTCTGCGGTCGCGGTGAACACTTGAACAGCGCCGCGATACGCACCGGGCTGATAGGCCTGGGCGATCTCAGCCGACTTGGCGAAGCTCGCCATGATGCGGTCCACTTGGCCCTCCTCAAGCAGGCCCATCGACGCGATCTGCTCGCGGATCACCGCGGCAACGTCGTCGGGGCTGCCCGCGGTGACCTGGTCACCGAGGTCGAACAGGTCGCGCCAACCGCCAAGCAGGTCCACGACCGCCTCGGACTCCCCGATCGTCGACGACGCGACCGCTACGGGCTCTGGGGGGGCACCCGCGAATTCCGGCTCCACGATCCCGGCGTCCATGATTCCGAGGTAAGCGACCTCCTCGCCAGCAGCCTGCAGTGCGACGGCCGCCGCATGGGCGAGTTGGCCGCCGACCGACCAACCCAGGATGAAGTACGGCCCATGCGGTTGCACACGCTGGATCTCGTCGACGTACCGCGCGGCCAGCTCTTCCACGGAGTCGGCCTGCGACTCGGCGCGCACGACATGCGGGTCCTGCAGGCCGTAGACTGGCCGATCGACGATGTAGGGGGCAAGACCGCCATAGAACCACGCCAGCCCGCCGGCGGGGTGGAAGCAGAACAGCGGCGGCTGCGAGCCCTCGGCCCGTAGGGGAATCAAGACCTCGTCTACGGCTCCGCCGGTCCCGGTCAGTGCCGCGGCCAGTCCGCGCGGAGTCGGATCGGCGAAGAGGTTCGCCAACGCGATTTCTGTGTCGGTATGTGCACGCAATCGCGAGACGACTTTGGTCGCGCTCAGCGAGTTGCCGCCCAAATCGAAGAACGAATCGGTGGCACCGACCCGCTCCACACCCAACACCTGCGCAAACACCTGCGCC
>DLKD01000171.1 GCA_002477755.1 Gordonia sp. UBA7599 | reverse complement strand
TACGGCAGCGCCGGTGAGCGCTGCATGGCGATCAGCGTCGCCGTCCCCGTCGGCGAGGCGACCGCCAACGCACTGCGCGAGAAGCTGACCGACCGGGTGCGCTCGCTGCGCGTCGGCCATCCGCTGGACCCCAAGTCCGACTACGGTCCGCTGGTCACCGCCGCCGCGCGCGACCGTGTCATCGACTACATCGACCAGGGCGTGAAAGCCGGGGCCGAGCTCGTCGTCGACGGTCGTGCGCACACCAGCGACGAGTCGACGTTCGAGAAGCAGGACCTGTCCGACGGCTTCTACCTCGGCCCGACGCTGTTCGACCACGTCACCAAGGACATGTCGATTTACACCGACGAGATCTTCGGGCCGGTGGTGTGCATCGTGCGCGCTCACGACTACGAGGAGGCGCTCGCCCTGCCCAGCGAGCACGAGTACGGCAACGGCGTCGCCATCTTCACCCGCGACGGCGATGCGGCCCGCGACTTCACCTCCCGCGTCGAGGTGGGCATGGTCGGCGTCAACGTCCCGATCCCGGTGCCGGTGGCCTACCACACGTTCGGCGGCTGGAAGCGCTCCGGATTCGGCGACCTCAACCAGCACGGACCGGCGGCGATCCAGTTCTACACGAAGACCAAGACGGTGACGTCGCGCTGGCCGTCGGGGATCAAGGACGGGGCCGAGTTCGTGATCCCGACGATGAGCTGACATGGCCCCGGTTTCCGGCGACATCTCCGGTCTCGACGAGGACGACCGCGTCCTCGTCGAGACGGCCGCGGCCTTCGCGGCCCGCAAGATGGCGCCCTTTGCCCTCGAATGGGACGAGCGCAAACACTTCCCGATCGACGTACTGAGGGAGGCCGCCGAGCTGGGCATGGGCGCGGTGTACTGCGGCGACGACGTCGGCGGTTCGGGATTGCGACGCCTCGACGGCGTGCGGATCTTCGAGCAACTCGCCTACGCCGATCCGGCGGTCGCCGCGTTCCTTTCGATCCACAACATGTGCGCGGCGATGATCGACGGCTTCGGCACCGAAGAACAGCGTTCGACGTGGATCCCGCGGCTGGCGTCGATGCAGACCGTCGCGTCCTACTGCCTCACCGAGCCGGGCGCCGGCTCGGACGCCGCGGCCCTGGCCACCCGCGCCGAGCGCGACGGCGACGAATACGTCCTCACCGGCGTCAAGCAGTTCATCTCCGGGGCGGGGGCGTCGGATCTCTACGTCGTCATGGCGCGCACTGGCGGGCCCGGACCAAAGGGCATCTCCACCTTCCTCGTCGAAAAAGACTGCGCCGGACTGAGTTTCGGTGCACAAGAACGCAAGATGGGCTGGCACGCCCAGCCCACCGCGCAGGTGATCCTCGACGGAGTGCGGGTGCCCGCGGCCAACCTGCTCGGCGGTACCGAGGGCATCGGGTTCACCATCGCGATGTCGGGGCTCAACGGCGGGCGGCTCAACATCGCGGCCGCCTCACTGGGCGGCGCACAGGCCGCGTTCGACAAGGCGGCGTCCTACGTCGCTGATCGTCGGGCGTTCGGTGGCGCGTTGATCGACGAGCCGACCGTGCGCTTCACCCTCGCGGACATGATGACCGGCCTGCACACCTCGCGGCTCACCCTGTGGGCGGCGGCGACCGCCCTCGACGAGGGAGCGCCGGACAAGGTCGAGCAGTGCGCGATGGCCAAGCGGTATGTCACCGACACGTGTTTCACCGTCGCCGATCAAGCGCTGCAACTGCATGGCGGCTACGGCTACCTCACCGAGTACGGCCTGGAGAAGATCGTGCGCGACCTGCGCGTGCACCGGATCCTCGAGGGCACCAACGAGATCATGCGCGTCGTCCTGGGCCGGTCGGTCGCCGCGCGCTTCAAAGACAACTGACTGCTAGCGACAAGGGAGAAATGACATGACGACGATCGCCTTCCTCGGCCTGGGGAACATGGGCGGCCCGATGGCCGCGAACCTCGTCAAGGCCGCCTACACGGTGCGCGGCTTCGACCCGGTCCCCGCCGCCGTGGAGACCGCCCGCGCCAACGGCGTGGTCCCCTGCGACACCGCCGCCGACGCCGCGACCGGCGCCGAGGTCGTGATCACCATGCTGCCCAACGGCACCATCGTGGGCGCGGCCTACGACGACGTGCTCTCGGCCGCGGCGCCGGGCGCACTGTTCATCGACTCCTCCACCATCTCCGTCGACGATGCGCGCGCCATCCACCAGCGCGCGGTCGACGCCGGTTTCGCGCAGGTCGACGCACCCGTCTCCGGTGGTGTGAAAGGCGCGACCGCCGGCACGCTGGCGTTCATGGTCGGCGGTGAGGAGGCCGCCGTCGACCGTGCGCGTCCGATCCTCGACCCCATGGCCGGCAAGGTGATCCACTGCGGCGACTCCGGCGCCGGGCAGGCGGCCAAGGTCTGCAACAACATGCTGCTGGCCGTGCAGCAGATCGCCGTCGGCGAGGCGTTCGTCCTGGCCGAGAAGCTCGGACTCTCGGCGCAGTCGCTCTACGACGTCGTCACCGGCGCCACCGGTAACTGCTGGGCGATCGAGGTCAACTGTCCGGTCCCCGGACCTGCGCCGTCATCCCCGGCGAACAACGACTTCAAGCCCGGTTTCGCCACGGCCCTGATGAACAAGGACCTTGGCCTGGCGATGGACGCCGTGGCCTCGACCTCCTCACGCGCCCCGCTGGGCGAGCACGCGGCTCAGCTCTATGCCGCCTTCGCCGGTGAACACGCCGCCGAGGACTTCTCCGCCATCATCAACTCCCTGCGCTGACCGCGAGCTGCCAACTTCAGCCTCAAATCAGCCCTCCGACGGGAATATCCCCTCGGACCCCCTGGATTCAGCTGAAGTTGGCAAGTCAGCCACCGGCGGCGATGCGGTCGGCCACGCTCTTGCCGACGATCCGTTCAATCGCGATGCAGTCGCTCTGATCCGGTGTCAAAGCCCGCCTCGGGCTCACGATGCCTTTGAGGTCGTCGCCGGTAGGCCGTCGCACACTGGGCGCGATCTCCTTGAACTCCTCCAACGTGATCGGGTCATGGACCCAGTGTCGATCGCTCTCGTCGACCGCACGGTCAAGTCTCGCCACCCAGTTCGGGATGAAGACCCCCTTGTCGGGCAGCATCGTCCACACCGAGTCCAAGTCGGCAGCGGCCCGCTCGAACGGCTGGGTAATTGCCATCCACTCGATCACGCCGGTCGCCCTGTCCAGCAGCCGCCAGTACAACCAGCTTGGTGTTCGTGCTCGCATCATGACGCCGGTCCGGCCAGGGAGGGTGCAGTCGTTCATGTCCGGGATTCGATCACGCCACTCTGACATTTCCGCCCGATGCCGCGGGGAACGAGCGATCGCAGCGGTCGCCCCCCTGAAGCCTGCGAGTGAGTCGATCGGAAAGGGAGGAATTCCCTCGGCGCCCCAACCATCTGCTGGTTTCAGGGACCCGAGCGCATACTGACTGAACCGGCGACAGAGGGGGTGACGTGGACGACTCCGACGACGGTCAGATGGTCTTCATCAGCTATCGCAACGCCGACTGGCCCTTCGCGCATCGCCTACAAGAGCGCCTGGAAGCGAGCTCGCGCGGCGTCGTCTACATCGACCGCAAGATCCACACCGACGACTACGAGCGCGAACTACTCGACAAGGTCCGACACTGCGCCGTCTTCCTTCTGATCGTCACGCCACGGACCCTCGACGAGGAGCGGGTCGCGCACCGCGAGGACTGGATCCGACGGGAGGCCTCGCTGGCACTGGCCCTGGACAAGCCGATCGTCCTGGTGCTGTACGAAGGCCAACTCCTTCCCCCGCCGGCCCACCTGCCCGAGGACATGCGCGGACTCGTCACCAAACAGGGGATCAAGTTCTACCCCGATTTCTTCGACGAGGCCGTCGAGCACCTGCGACGTCAGTGCAGCAACGTCGACCCGAACCTGGTGTGGACCGCACCTCGCCCCAAACCGTCGCCGCTCGCGACGAATCTGCCTCGCCGACTGGAAGCGGCCATGCCCAGGGAGGTCGCGGAAAGTCTCAGGACCGAGGTCCGCGTGAAGCTCTGCCGGCCGCACAGCAAGGGCCTCAAGGCCGAGTTGCCCGCCGTCCTCGACAGTGGCGATGAGATCGCCAAGGGCGATGTCCGGCACGCCACCTTCCCCATGGCCTTCCCCACCGATTGCGACGGTTCGCTCCTGCCAGCAATTCTGTGCGTCAGCGTGATCGCCGAACACTACGACGTGGAGTTCGCCACCTACCCGGACAGCGCCTGCGACGACCTTGCCGAGGTGGAACTGTCACCCGACGCGGACTCGCGCACCGTCGTCTTCGACTTGTATCCCAAGGACGGGCCGACGCTCGGCCCGTCAAAGGTGTGGGTCCGGGTCTTCTACCAAGGGCGCCCAGTCGCCGAGCTCAGTCTCGGCACGACCCGCGTCTCCCGCGTGCCCGACGACGTATACGTACTCACCTACAGTGCCGTGATTCCGGTCGGCGCCCAATCGCCACCCGCACCGCCGAGCTTCCCGGGTTCTCCCGCAGGCCCAGGTTTCCCCGCAGGCGCAGGTTACGGGAGCCCGAGCTACGCTGACCCGACGGTCGCCGGGCGAATCGGCGATAGCCCCCAGTGGCCACCCGCACCACAACAGCCGCTGCCAGCGCCTCCCCAAAGCTGGCAGCCAGGCGCCTTCCCATATGGAGGAGCGCCGTACGAGCCATCCGGCAACCGGCGAACGGCATTGATCATCGGCGGCATCGCCCTGCTCGTCATCGTCGCGATTGTCTTAGCATTCGTGCTGTGACCAAGTCTGTAGGCGCCGGCGCGGCGATCCTGATCGTTCTGTTCTCGCTGGCCGGATGCGGATCCTCCGAACCGAAGGAGATCCCGTCGACCGTGACGGTCATCAGCACCGAGACCACAACGTCGGACCCGACGACGGAGACTTCGGAAGCCGACGAGACCGATCCAACCGACACGACGGAGACAACGGCATCGGCGCCTCCTGGCGCGACGTCGGCCACCGACGAGGGGTCGTTCACCATGCCGAACCTCGTCGGCGAGGTCCTGCAGACCGCACAGAACGAGATGCAGCGGATCTCGGGCAACCCCGTGTATTACACGTCGTCGTCGGATGCGACGGGTAAGGGCCGCCGGCAGATGTGGGACCGCCATTGGAAGGTGTGCAGCCAGTCAGTCGCACCCGGCACGCAGGTACCGGTGCACGGTCCGACGATCGACTTCTCGGTGGTGAAACTCGACGAGACGTGCCCCTGAGGACCGGACTGCGGAGGTCTGCGACTCGCATGTGGTCGCCCAACTCCGCACTAGCCCACTAATCAGTGGCAACCAACTCGGCGAGGCCCCTCACGGTCTCAATCAGCCCCTCAACCTCTCCGACGGTCGGCGCGAGTTCGTATGCGTGATGATGCGACGCACGGGAGAGCGCGTCCCACGCGTACTGCGCACGGCCCGGAACCGTCGGATCGACGTCCTGGTACAGCACCTCGATGCACCCGAGCAGGGTCCGCGCCGACGCCCCACCGGGATCACATCCACGCGCAAGCACCAGCGCTTGCAACACTTCTTCGAGCGCTGATCGCGCCACCCACGCCGCCGCGCGCGCCGAATGAACCCGCACAGGCAGTGCGCCGGAGACGATCGCCGACGCCTGGTCCAACGTGCCCGACGCCGTCACGTCACCCCCGCCTGAAGATCGGCCACCGTCTTCTCGACGTCGCGGCACGCATCGACCGGCTCGCCCTGCTCAAGCAGCGTGTGGATGGAGTTCGCCTTCTTCAACGCCCACCGGCGGTACGGCCGATCCCCCAGCCACTTCTCGACATCCACCGAACCCAGCGCCAAGCCCAATCGCTCCCGAGTCTTCTTCGCCCCTTCCCACGCCGCCTCGACGTCGGCGTGCGGAACACCGGCAGACACCTCGCGCGCAAAGTAGACGTCCCGTGCCGCCGCCTCCAACGCCATCCGCAACAGTCCGGGCAACACCCGCCGCAACGTCTCGTCGGGCAGCGCCGCATCTTTCACGATCCCGAACGCATCGTTGAGATACCGCTTACTCGGCGAGAACGCGACGGACGCGCTCACCTTGGACCCGGCCGCGCGCGTGATCTCGACGATCCTGACGGGCACCCCCTTGGGCGCGCGCCGCACCGCGCTGGCGAACCGGTCATCGTGGGAGAAGACGATCACCTGACGTGTCGCGGCGATATCCAGCAGCACTGCCACCAGACCGTCGACCTTGGCCGGGTCCATCGCCTGCACCGGGTCATCCAGCACGACGAACCGGAACGGGCTCTCCGGCATCGTCGCGCGCGGTAGGAACAGCGCGAGCGCCAGCGAGTGCAGCTCGCCCTGACTCATCACCGCTAGCGCGCCGGCATCCTCACCGTCGACCTCGGCGGAGATGGTGACGCGACGCCGCGTGTTGGAACTCTCCAGCGTCAGGCCGGCGATCTCAACGTTGCTCTCCTGCCGCAGCCCCGCCCAGATGCGCTTGGCTTCGGCGGCGATGGGTTGGACGCGCTCGTTCTTGAGGACGATCTCGTTGTCCTTCATCCACTTGTGCGCCGCTTTCGCGGTATCGGCCTCGGGCTTGCGGAGCTGCCACGCCTCCGACGCGTCAGCGAAGGCGGCCAGGCGCGCTGCCACTCGGCTCCATGCCTCGTCGAGTGCGGTGATCTGCTCCTGCGCCTGCCGCTGCAGCTCGCCCAACGCCGTGCGCAAAGGACCAGGTACGACGGTGAGATGGCCGGCGAGGTCCAGATCTGAGGGGGGCGTATCCGCCCACTGCTCCCAGGCAAGAATCGCCGACGACGAGGAGTCCTCAAGTCCGACCGGCAGATCAGCGGCCAGTGCTGAAGGGACGCCGACGACGAGACTGCGCGCCGCGGACTGTGCGTCCGCCAGTCGTTGACGGGCAGCACGCAGGTCGGCAGTGTCGCGCTGGTGGTCTGCGAGTTCGGCCCGCATCGCAGAAACACGGTCGACGTCGAGCCGGCCGGTCGCACAGACCGGGCAGGGTTGGTCGCCGTCGTGGTCATGCAGGGCGATGGCCGCAGCGAGCAGGTCATCGCGGCGCTGCAGTCCCTCCCCGACGCGGTCGGCAACGGTAGCCAGTTCGCCGACGGCGGCAGTGAGCTCACCCGCCGCCGCGTCACACGCCTCCGACGACGGGACAGCAAGGGTCAGCAATGCCCGCAAGGCGGCGGCACTCCCGTCGTCGTCGGTCGTGCCGGTGGCGATGCGGCGCAACTCCTCGGCGTCGACGAGGGTCGGTTTGACGATGGCCAAGGCGCGGGCGGCGCGCTCGTCGTCGAGGCCCTGCAGCGCGGCGACCAACGCCTTCTTCTCGTTGCGCAGTGGGGTGGCCGGCGAATTGAGGGTCTTCTGATGCTCGTCGAGCGCCTTCACCGCGGCGGTCATCTGCTCGAGGCCCAACACCGTGGAGAGGGCGTCGTAGAGGACTTTGGGTTCGGCGGAGAGGACGGCGCCGAGTTCTTCGTAGGTGAGCAGCGGCCGGTAGGTCTCCATGGGCGCGGCCCACCCGAGGCTGTCGAGGCCGGCCTGTTTCTTCTGGCCGTGGCGCTGCACCGCGGTGGTCATGTCGTCGACCTTCTCGGCGTCGGCGGGCCAGTCGACGGTCAGCGTGGTGGGGCCCTCACCCTCCTCGGCGATCACGACGTCGATGCGCGGATCCTCACCGTCGTGGATGTTGCGCCAGTGCTGGCGCCACACGGCCGGACGGTCGTCGCTCCAGCGGTAGGTGTTGCCGGTCAGCGCCACTTCGAGCGCCTCGGCGAAGCTCGACTTGCCCGACCCGTTGCGCCCGGAGATGACAGTCAGCGACGGTTGCGGGTCGAGGTTCAGTTGCGAGCGCGGCCCAATGCCGCGGAACCCTGCGACGGTGATCCGCTTGAGGAACGCGCCGATCGGTTCGGTCTCGTCGTCGACCGGCTCGGGCGGAAGCGGGGGCGTGTAACCGGCCATGTCGGCCAGGGCGTGCTTGCCCTCCAGGGCGGCGAGGATCAGCAGCGTGGCGTCGTCGGAGATCGCGTCGTCCGCGTCCAACCGCGCATGCACCCAAGTCACCAGATCGTCGGCCACTGCGGTCCTCCCCGTTGCGATGGGTCAGACGGTATCGGACACCACCGACAAGTCGTGCAGCCGACAGCGAGATAGCGCGGTAGCCCACCGAACCCTGCCGACTAGCGCCACACAAAGGGAGGATTTCCCTCTGCGGCTCAATCATCGACTGGTTTCGGGACCTCCACTGCCATGGGACGACCCTGGGGTTCCGGCCTCACCCTCGTATCGCCGCCAGCCTGTGGACAACTCGCAACTGTGGATAACCGACCGTCAGCGAACCGATTCAGCCCAGTCGATGGCGTGAACCACATGCGTCCCCGGAATGCCCTTCAGCTCGACGTCGCGCGCTTGCACGACGGGGACGGAGCCGCCGAGATCGTCGAAGACGGCGTCGCTGATGAGGATCTCCTCGCCATCGGCCTGCCCGGCCACGCGTGCGGCCATGGCCACGTTCTGGCCGAAGAGGTCGTTGTCGCGGTGGACTGCGGGACCGCGGTGCACACCGATCCGCACGCGCACAGGATCGAGGCGGGACCCGGGCCGGACGTCGGAGATCGCGCGCTGGACGTCGACGGCTGCGCCAACCGCGTCGGCGGGCGAGCCGAAGGCCACCATGAAACCGTCGCCCTGGGTCTTGACGACGTAGCCGTGATGAGCGTCGACCGCGCGGTTGATGATGCGGTCATGCTCGCCGAGGAGGCGCACCCAGGCGTCGTCGCCGAGGCGGTGGTTGAGCGTCGTGGAGTCTTCGATGTCGGAGAAGAGGATCGTCACCTGCCCATCGGCATCGGCGATCTGCACCAAGTCGGGGCGCTGCACTTTGGCCCAGCCCGCCAATTCGTCGACGGAACTCCGCACCACCCGGACGAGGCCCTCGTCGACGACCTTGATCGCGGTACCCACCGCCCCCCTGGCCAGCTGGCTCGCCGTGGGGACGCGCAACCGCCGACGACGAGAGGGCGCGTTCAGCTGGTCGAGCCGGCGTTGCAGGGACCGGGTTCGATGGCGTGCGACGAGCCAGAGGACGGTCGTGGTCGTCGCTACGGCCCCCAGTACCGCCACAACCCAGCCCAGGGTGATCTCAAGTGTGGTCATCGTTGCCAAACGTACCGTGATGCCGCAAACCACACCCCCGACAAAGCTCGTGTAGCTAGGGACCCCATCCACCCGATAGCTTGAGGCCGATGACGACAGACGACAAGCGGGTCTGCTTCGACTTCGACGTCGAGTTCTCCAACGGCGGCGGTATCCAGGGGCAGGATTTCCGGTTGGACATCACCGGCGAAGAGATCGACGACGATGAGCTCGCCGCCGCCATCATCGGCGACCGCCGCCTGCTGATGGTCAGTCGGGTGCGCATTCTCAACAAGCGCATCATCACCGAACCGCACAAGCGAACGGCACCAGAACCGACCGACGCAGCCACGACGCCCCCACGCGGCGTGATCGACCTCAGCCATCCGATCACCGACGGCATGACGACCTACCCCGGACTGCCGGCGCCGGCAATCGGCGACCACCTTTCGCACGCCGCGTCACGGGCTAGCTACGCCGAGGGCACGGTCCCGGCAGTCAATGGGAGGTTTCACCGCTGCACCGCCAAGGGTCGCTGGGATGGGCACCTTCCCCGTTTGCGCACACGCGACGCTGTCGTAAAGCGAAACCGCTCGAGCCGGCGCCGGCTCAGGTCCACCTCACGTCAGCGTTTGCATCCCGGCCCGGGCCGCGCGTAGCAGCGAAGCGGAGGCTCAGCCGGCACACCACCGTATTGGGGGATCGTCTGCGTGAATGTTGTGAAGTAGTTCTGAACGAGTGGCCCTGCGACTTTCGCCAGTTCCGATCCGATCCGGCCACATGTCTGGCGATTCACGGTCTGGAGATTGAGCGGCTTTCCTGGCCGTGCGAGAACACTCGAGATCATCGCCATCGCAACCGGATTGTCGACGACGGTCGCGTGGTCGGGCGGACTGGAAGCCAGCCCACCGCAGAAGTCCTGGATTCCGATGTTCGTCACGTTCGGCCCGGCGGGCAGTCGTTGAGACTCCCCGTTCATGCTCGGCTGGATGAAGTTGCTCAGGTTCACAAAGATGACCGTGTAGTTGACATTGGGGTAGGTCATGGCCCCGGCATTCAACGTACGAATGAAGTTCGACGTCGGACGCTGCTGCCAGATCGCCGGGGTGCAGAACAGGTTGACGATTCCGCACCCAAAAATGTCCAGAACAGCTGTACCAGCGTTGTCCGGGTCAAGGGCGATGAGGTTGTCCACCATCGGTCGGATGTCCGGCCAATATTTGAGAGCCCATCTCGGCATTGGGCCGCCGCCCTGGCTCCAGCCGATGAGCTGCACTTTTCGACCCGACATGGCGTGCATGGAACGTACCGCGTGGACGACGTACTCGGCGTTTCGCTGGACATCCCCGGTGTTCGTCTGAGGCAGAGTCACCTGACAGAAGGGCGTCCGGTTCTTCTGGAGGTCCGGGATCAAAGTTCGACCGAATGACCCCTGCGGCGTTGACGCCGTACCCGGAATGAGCAACACGGGTTCTTGAGTTGCAGTTCGCACGTTTGCCGAGCATTGCAGCGACGCAGCTAGTGCGCCGGGCGACTCGGATAGCGGGATTGCACCCGGCGCAGCGTGGGCTAGCGCCGGGACGGAAAATACGAGACTCGCGACGGCGAGCAAAGTTGCGCGTGACGCCCACCGGCGTCGCCCTGTCCCAGAGTTTCCAGTTGACATCGCCGTAACCCTTTCAGATGGTTCTCGCTCCTGAAACCAAATTCAAAACTGTGGACGCACGGCTGAGTTTACGGAGCGTGGACCTGCGTGTCTATGGTTTGCAGGGTTGTTCGACGACGACCCTGTGAGGGTCTTGGAAGTCGCGCGCGTTTCAGCGCACGGGACCCGACCGGAGTTGCGCCATCGCCATCGCCGCCAAGGCCGGCTCCGCGTCGACGCGGGCCGCGCGCAGCCACTGCGTCTCGTCGTTGAAGGCGGCTTGTACGCGCTCATCGCCGAACCCGCGGTCGATGCGGTCCCGCACGAATGCCAGCGTGACGACCTGACGGGCAAACGTTCGCGTGGCGGCATGGGCCTGTTTGCCGAACCGCTTGGCCACCGCAAGCGCCTGGCTGCGGGTCTGCATCGACCCCAACCACGATGCGTCGGCAGGGGTGATCAACCCCGCCTGGACCATTCCGGGGAGCTTGGCGGCGACGACCTGCTGTTCATGGCGCCGGCTGAAGACGGCCAGGGTGATCATCGCCGCGAACATCGGCACCAACCACAGCACGTACGCGCCGAAGTAGTAGCCGGCACCGAGCAGGGTCGACCCATTCCACAGAGCGTGCACGAGGACCGCGCCGAGGTAGCCCAACAGGATCCAGCCCACTTTCGCCAAGGCGCTCCGCTGCTGCAGCGCGAAGTACACCCCGATACCGAAGAAGCTCGTGAACAGCGAATGCGCGAACGGGCCCATCACCAACCGGATGGCCGCGGTCACCACCGACGCCGCCAGGTTCTCGCCGCTGGCAATGTAGAAGATGTCCTCGATCCAGCCGAAGCCGGCGCCCACAAGGCCGGCGAAGACCAGGCAATCGGTAAGCGAGTTGAGTTCGTTGCGGCGCCGCCCGGTCATCATGATGAGCAGGAACAGACCCTTGGCGGCTTCCTCGACCAGCGGCGCACCGACGGCACTGGAGATCCATTGATTGCCGGTGTTGAAGAAGGTCATCTCGACGATGAGCGCGATCACCAGCGCCACCGAAGCCCCCCACAGAAACGCCATGATCAGCAGCCGCGGAGGCTCGGGCTCCCACCGGTCCAACCACAGATACGAACCGACGACGACGGTCATCGCGACGCTGGTCAGGATGAACCCGAACGTTGCGCCAACCGGATTGGTAGCGAAGACGAGCATCAGGATCAGCGCCGTCAACGTGCCCAGGGCGATGATCGCGGCGAGGGGTGCGCCCACCTTACGGAGTTTGCGCGGCATCAGCGGATAGTGCATCCGGTCAGCGTAGTCGGGCATGGCGACCGACGACGACGATGATGACGACGCGCCTTTGCTCACACCTGCGGTCTGGTCACAGCACTAGTCGCCTGCGGCGACGTCCGTGGCTAATCGTCAATGCCCCTAGTTTCCCACGCGCCAAACATGGTGCCGTCCGGCGCAATCCACTCACGTCTGCCATTGCAGGACCGCCCAAGACAGACTGCACCGGCCGTCGACGGCGAACCGAACACGATGTCTCGCGCGACTCGCCCTTTCCCGTTCTCAACAGCGATTGAGCCATCGGCAACGAGGCGCTCGTGTTCTGCCCGGTAGCCATCGTATGCCTTGATAGTACTCTGAGCTTTGCCGACTCCATGCCAGGTCGGGACCACAAATGACCCGGCTAGCACGGTAAATTCGCCGTCGATCTGTTGCGCTTGCGCGTCGACACCCAACTTCTGTTGCGTGAGTCGAAAGACCGGCGAGTCCAACACATTGGATTGCGCGGAGGTCGACTTCACTCGGATTGCATTCACGCCGAGTACAGGGAGGACTATCTGGAGCTGCGCTAGAAAGTAGTCCATGTCGGAGGCATCCGCCTCGGGCAAGGCCGGCGGGAGTGGCCTGTCTTTGTTTTCAAGGCTCACACGGCCAGCCTCCTCCGCAAGCCTGATTAGGCGGGATTCCAAGTATCGCCCATGCGCCTTCGTGATGTTGCTGTCTTTCGACGTGATCACAACGACTCGGTCCCAGAAGTCCTTCTCCCGCTCGTGGGATCGCAGTCGTTCGGATACGACGTCTGCCTCGCCGATGTAGCAGGGCGTCTCGCCAGCAACCGACTCATCGTCACCCAACAGCAGATACACCCCGGTCCTCTGCGCCTCCTCCCGACGTAGGAGAAAGGCAAGATCGGAGCGCTTCGCTGAGAGCACGTGCCCAGTCCAGTTGGTGATCTCCGCCGCTGTTGGCCCTCCTGGCGTGCCATCGACGAGGAATAGCTTGATCTGTTTCCCACTCATCTCCGACATCGTGCCAGCATTCGTCGAAATCGACAGCACTCTCTCTTCACGACACCGTCGCCCGCTTACGTCCCACCGGCCGTATCAAAGTCCTGGCGTCGGACCACTGAAGTACTCTGACTGACTGGCCGTTTTCCAGAGGAGTCATCTCGTGAGCAGCAACTCGACCGCGCCTCGCTATTCGCTGTCGTTCACGACCGGCGGCATCCTGGGACGTGAGGCTGCGATCCTGGCACCCGTGTACATGGAGCTTCACGACTGGGTGAGGGTCCGAGATGTTGCCGTCGTCGAGAACCTCCTGCAGGCGAGAACCCACAGCACGGGCGTCCGTCGCGTGCGCGAGACCATCACGCGACTGTCGGCCCTCACAGACAGTGAGGTCGAGAGCGTCGCCGAAGTCACAGCCTCAGAGCGCGGCCACCTCATGTGGGCAGCCGCCTGTCGCCGCTACGACCTCATCGGGGAGTTCGCCGAGGAAGTCCTCCGCGAGCGCTTCCTCACCTTGGCCGGTACCGTCACGTACGAGGATTACGACTCCTTCTATCGCGCCAAGGCCATGTGGCACGACGAGTTGGCTGCGGTGACCGACCAGTCGTATAGAAAACTCCGGCAGGTGCTCTTCAGAATGATGGTGGAAGCCGGACTGTTGAGTACAGACCGCAGCATCGAGCCAGCCCTTCTATCCGCCCGTGTCGGCGAGTTCTTCAGCAAAAGAACGCCGAGCGACATCCGCTTCTTTCCGACGAGGGTGGTCTGATGCCAACGCAATCCGAACCTACATTGGCCCAGCAAGAGGACCACTTGTTCCGAGTGCTCAGTAGCGAGCGCTTCCTCAAGATGGAGGGTCTCGGCAACGAGGTCGCTCACTTCATCTACGACTATGACCCGACATGGACGCTTGACGTCGCGCAGGCGAGGAAGCGTATTAAGACTAAGCTTGACACCGAGTTGGGCATCAAAGTCCTCGAGATCAACCTTTACGAGCTTTGCGTCGACCTGCTCAAGGAGCGCAATGTTTGGGAGCGCGTCCTCGCGGCCGAGCCGACGATGGACAAGCCCGACTTCCTCAAGATGCTCCAAAACATGCTCGATCCTGCGACGCATCTCGCTCCGGCCATCAAGGAAAGAATCGCGGGCGAGTCGTTCCAGATCCTCTTCCTCACCGGAATTGGCGAAGTGTTCCCTGTCGTCCGCTCGCACACAGTTCTCAACAACCTGCAAACCGTTGTCTCGGACAAGCCGCTACTGATGTTCTTCCCCGGGCGGTACGAGGTGTCGGCCACGCAAGGCTCAGCGCTGGTCCTGTTCGGTCAGCTCAAAGACGACTCCTTCTACCGCGCGAAGCGCATCCTCGACCAGGAAGCATGACCCGATGAAACTGAACGAGATCTTTCTCAAGGACGTCACCCGCTCCATCGAGGGTGTCGTCAAGGCCGACGATGTCGACCACCTTGGCGTCGAGGTCGAGGAGTACGTCTTCACCAACGACGCCGCGAAGGGAGTCGCACCGCTGCTGGAGGAGTACACCAACTATACGAACGCCAACGGTGTGTGGATCTCAGGCTTCTTCGGCTCCGGTAAGTCCCACTTGCTCAAGATGCTTGCGCACCTCCTTGGCGACGTCGAAGGTCAGGCGTTCCCACGTGAGGAGGTAAGCGAAAGCTTCCTCACCAAGACCGAAGATGCCATGCTCATCGCGTCGCTGAAGAAGGCCGCTGCCATCCCAGCCAAGAGCCTGCTGTTCAACATCGACCAGAAGGCGACGCTGATCGCCAAAGACCAGACTGACGCCCTCCTCAAAGTGTTCGTCAAGGTCTTCGATGAGAGCCGTGGTTACTTCGGCAACGACGGGGCGGTAGCGCGCTTCGAAGAAGCCTTGGATAAGCGCGGCCAGTACGACGAGTTCAAGGATGCCTTCGCCAAGCATGCCGGCATCGACTGGTCCCAGGGCCGCGAGCAGACTGCTCTGGAAGGCCACAACATCGACAAGGCGTTCGCCGAGGTCAATGGTGAGGCGAACACCGGCATCATCGCCCAGTACCAGAAGTCCTACTCCGTTTCGATCGAGGACTTCGCTACCTCGGTCAAGGCGTGGATCGACAAGCAGGAGCCGGGCTTCCGACTCAACTTCTTCGTCGATGAGGTCGGCCAGTTCATCGCCGATGACGTGAAGCTCATGCTCAACCTCCAGACAATCGCCGAGTCCCTCAACACCAAGTGTCGGGGACAGTCATGGGTGTTCGTCACGTCCCAAGAGGACATGGACAAGATCATCGGCGACCGCACCAAACAGCAGGGGAATGACTTCTCCAAGATCCAGGCCCGATTCAGCGTCAAAGTGAAGCTAACCAGCCAGGACGTCGAAGAGGTCATCAGCAAACGCCTATTGGAAAAGAACTCTGCGGGCGCCGCCCATCTCGAGTCGATCTACTCCAGGGAAGCAGCGAACTTCCCGACGATCTTCAACTTCGTCGACGGCGCGAAGACATACCGCAACTACGTCGACGAAGCTCGCTTCATCAACACCTATCCGTTCGTCACCTACCAGATCCCGATGTTCCAGGCGGCGATCGAGGGCCTGTCCGACCACAACATGTTCGAGGGCAAGAACAGCTCTGTCGGCGAGCGCTCCATGCTCGGCGTCGTCCAAGAAGTTGCCAAGCGGATTGGCGACGAGCAGATTGGCTACCTCGCCACCTTCGACCGGATGTTTGCGGGCATCAGCGCCGCGCTGAAATCTACGGCCCAGAGCGCCATCCTCCAGGCCGAGAAGCACCTACCCGATCCGGATTCCGATGTCAGGATCCTCGCCAACCGCCTCCTCAAGGCCCTGTTCCTCGTGAAGTACGTCGACACCTTCAAAGCCACCCCTCGCAACCTGACCGTGCTCGTCTACGACCGCTTCGGGCTTGATCTCACCGGGCTAGGAAAGCAGGTGCAAGAGGCGCTCAATCTGTTGGAGGCTCAGTCGTATGTCCAGCGCAACGGCAACGTTTACGAGTACCTCACCAACGAGGAGCAGGAGGTCGAGAAGGAGATCAAGGCGGTGGACATCGACTCCTCCGAGGTCTCCAGCCAACTCTTCCGGTACCTCTCGTCCGACATCCTCAAGACCAACAAGCTCAAGTACATGAAGACCGGCCAGGACTTCGCGTTCGGTTACAAGCTCGACGACATCGTGCAAGGAAACCAGCGTGGTTTAACCCTCCACTTCATCACGCCTGAGACCAGCTACAGCGACGCCGAGATCGTTGCGCAGAGCATGGGCAGGGACGAGCTCCGAGTCTTCCTAGGCCGAGACAAGCGCCTGCTCGCGGACCTCCGACTGCTACTCAAAACCGCGAAGTACACCAAGCAGCGGACCAACTCCGGTGCAACACCCTCGATGCAGGCGATTCTCCAGTCCAAGCAGTTACTCAACGCCGACCGCGAGAAAGAGCTGATTGAGCGCCTGCGTCAGGCTGTAGGAAACGCGCAGCTGATCATCAACGCCTCCGAAGTCACCTCCGGCTCGCAGGACGCCGTCACGCGCTTGGCGGATGGATTCCAGGAACTCGTCGGCCGCACGTACACGAGTCTCGGACTGCTTGGCGGGAAGACATTCTCCGAACACCAGGTCGTAGGCGCAGTGCAGAACGAGAGCGGCATATTCGATGCCGAGACGCTCAGCGCACTCAAGTCGCCCGGCGGTGAGATGGAGTCCTGGATCATTACCCAGACGGGCCTTGGCGAACAGGTGACGATCAAGAAGGTCGTTGACCGCTTCGAGACTAAACCCTACGGCTGGGGCCTCGGGATCCATCGAGGTCGTGCTGGGTTGGCTCGTCGGAAACGGCAAAGTGGCGCTGAATGTCGACGCCACCCCGGTGGCTAGAACGGAGGCGGCGGCCCTCATCCGCAACACGGGAAAGCACCAGCATGTCGTTGTTGCGCCGCAGAAAGCGTACGACCCGGCGCAGGTCGCCGCGTTCAGGAGGTTCTGCACCGACTTCTTCGACGAGGGAGCTATTCCGAGCGACCCCACTGAACTGGCTAGGTTCGGCAGGGACAAGCTCGCATCCAGGCGCGACGAACTCCAAGACCTAGTATGCCGCGGCCAGTATCCCTTCGTCGATCAGCTGTCAGGCGTAGTGACCCTGCTCGAGGCCGTCGTCGGCCAACCTGTCGACTGGTATTTCAGTGAATTTGACAAGGCCGACGAGCTACTCGAGGCCAAGGAAGACCTCATCGACCCTATTAAGTCCTTCCTCAACGGCCAGCAGGCCAAGATTTTCGATGAAGCAACGAAGCTCCTGAATGCAAACACGGGGAACCTCGGCTACCTCCCTGCAGGCAGCACCGACGCTGTCAACGCGCTGCTCACCGATGCCAATGCTTTCCGCGGAAACAAAATGAACCAGCTCAAAGCCGCGGCCGACACTTTGCAGGGGCTGATTGACGATGTCGTCCGTGCGCAACGCTCTGACAAGACCGATGCGATCCAGGGCCGTAAATCAGAGATCCTCGAGAGCGCCTATTACACCGGTGCCACCCCAGCAGCGCAAGAGAACGTGGTTTCGCGCATCGACCAGATTCTTACGGACCTCATCGCAGAGTCCCAGATCGCCCTCATCCAGCAGGTAGGTGCGACGTTCGAGCAGGACGATTACCCAAAGCTCCTGAGCCAGCTCAGCGCCTCGCAGCGAAGCAGGGACGAGGATGATCCCCCGCCGAAGCCGATTGTGTCCATCAAGTCGATCCGGCCGACGGGCGTCTCCGGCGTCCTCGAATCCGAAACCGACGTCGACAACTACCTCGGCGCGCTGCGAAGCGCACTCGTTGCCACTCTCAACGACGGAAAGCGAATCACCCTCTGATGGATACAGCTTCGCTGAAGACTTTCGCCACCGCTGCGCGCACGGAGCTGATCCGTGAGGTGGGTGCGCGCATTTCCGCCGTACTCCTCGAGGGCTCACCGGAACGTATCGAACGCCCCCGCGCTGTCGCGACGCTGGAGCGCGCCATCGCCAGGGCAGGTGGCGGCAACACCGGCAAAGCGCAAGTGGCCAGCAGTGCTGCCTACACCTGGTTCAACCGCATCATCGCCCTCCGCTTCATGGATGCCAATGGCTACACCGGCATCGGCGTGGTCTCGCCCGCAGCCGATCAGGTCGGCCAGCCTGAGATCCTCGCCGCGGCCAAACGCGGCCAGATCGACACAGCGGTGGTCAGGGGGTCGAACTCAGCGACCATCACGGGATTGCTCAACGGCACCCGTCAGCCGCGCCCTGGCGTCGTCGCCCAGGCTGAGGCGTACGAACTGCTCCTCGCGGACTACTGCCGCTACTGGCATGGCGCCATGCCTTTCATGTTCGAGCGCGAGGGCGACTACACCGAACTCCTCATCCCAGCGAACCTCCTCGCCGAGGACTCCGTCCTAAGCCAATCCGGCACAGTGCTTACGGAGGACGTGTGCGAGGACGTCGAGGTCATCGGCTGGCTCTACCAGTTCTACATCTCGGAACGGAAGGACGAGGTCTTCGCAGGGTTCAAGAAGAACAAGAAGGCCGGCGCCGACGAGATTCCCGCCGCCACCCAGCTCTTCACCCCGCACTGGATCGTCCGTTACCTGGTCGAGAACTCCGTGGGCCGCCTGTGGATGCTCAACCATCCCGACTCTCACCTCGTTGAGCAGATGGACTATTACATCGCCCCGGTCGACGATGAGACTGACTTCCTCAGGATCAGCAAGCCGGAGGAACTCACAGTGATCGATCCGGCGTGTGGCTCCGGGCACATGCTCACCTACGCCTTCGACCTCCTTTACGCGATCTACGAGGAGGAGGGCTACACCCCATCTCAGATCCCCACCCTGATCCTGAAGAACAACATCTACGGTACCGAGATCGATCCGCGCGCCGGCGCTTTGGCCGCGTTTGCCTTGACGATGAAGGCTGCCGCCAAGCGCAAGCTCTTCCTCAAGAACCCGGTCACGCCAAACATCTGCGTGCTCGACACACTGACCTTCAGGGCCGACGAGCTGAGCTACCTCGTCACCGCGGACGGCGACCCCACGCGGAGGAAGCGTATTGGGACCAGTTCGCCCATGCCGACACCTTCGGCTCTCTCATCCAGCCCGATCCCGCCCTCAACATTCGGCTCACGGACCACCTCGCGACGCTTGACGACGAGGGTGACATCCTGCGCGCCGACGCACTCGACCGGGCGCAGCGTGTCATCGACCAAGCCACTTACCTCACACGCGGGTATGCAGTGGTGGTCGCGAACCCGCCGTACATGGGCAGCAAGCAGATGAACGCCCTGCTTTCACAGTTCATGAAGGACATGTATCCGGTGGCGAAGTCCGATCTATTCGCGGGATTCATTGAGCGCTGCACCAACCTCGCTGCGCCGCGAGGAGCGGTCGCCATGATCACGATGCAGTCATGGATGTTCCTCAGCTCCTACGAGAAGCTCCGTGCCTCACTTCTGACCAACCAGCGAATCACCTCGATGCTGCACCTTGGTGCTCGCGCCTTCGATTCAATCGGTGGCGAGGTCGTGTCCTCGACCGCATTCGTCCTGGCGAACGTGCCAACGGAAGGCCGAAACCCTACTGTCAGCAGGGTTGGCACCTTCATCCGCCTCGTCGACGGGACGTCCGAAGCAGAGAAGGTCACCGCACTGAACACCGCTCTCGAGGCCCGGACCAACGAGGCGGATTTCCACCTGGCGTCCGATGCCGACTTTACGACCATTCCCGGCTCACCAATCGTTTACTGGCTCAGTGAAAAGATGCGTGGGGTCTTTACGTCAGGCGACCGACTCGGGGCGGTCGCCACGCTCGCCGTCGGACTTCAGACGGGGGATAACAGTCGGTTTCTTCGTCAGTGGTGGGAGGTATCGCGCGCTCGTACCGCCTTCGCTTGCACGTCACGTGAAGAGGCCAAGTCGAGCGGAGCCCGTTGGTTCCCGTACAACAAGGGCGGCGAGTTCCGGAAGTGGTACGGAAACCAAGAGCATGTCGTCAACTGGGAAGACGACGGTGCAGACATCCGGGTCTTCGGGGCGGAGTGCGGCGGGCGCCCCCGATCCCGTGCTCAGAACACGGACACCTACTTTTCACCGTCAGTGTCGTGGTCGGACATCTCCTCGGGAGAAGCTGCGTTCCGGCGTTACCCACACGGGTTCATCCATGATTCGACGGGGCACTCGGGATTCGGTGACGGCATACTCCTCGACAGGATCGCGATGTTGCTCAACTCGAGCTATGTCATGAAGGTCATGCAGGTAGTTGCGCCGACGATGCACTTCCACATCGGCTACGTCGGACTCGTGCCGGTAGCGCATGGAGTAGTCGAGGGCCTTCCAACGGGTCCAATTGCTGACCTCGTTGAGACGGCACGAGCAGACTGGGACACTGCGGAAACGTCGTGGGATTTCGTCATGAATCCCCTGGTGTCGATTGTGTGACGCGCTTGGATTGCTCCAGCGCCGACACCTCGATCAGTGGGTTCCTTGTGAACTCCCAAGAAGTCTCAGAACAGTCCCAGTCTGCCTTCGCATGTGTGATTGCGGCGCTAGCCAGACCTACGACTTCGTCGTCTACAGCACGTTCCACTGGCAGAGCTGCGACCTGCCCCACTTCGTAATTGAGTGTTGGTGCGACTGCGGCAAGTTGTTCAGAGGCGGTCCGGGAATTCGCAAAGGCGAGCAACCCTAGTCGCTCTGGGACCGTTGTCGTGAATATCGAGGTTCCAGCAACATCATAGATGAACCCGGGAGGGTACGCGCGGAAAGCCGGCGCTCCGCTACTGACCTTCGACCATGACACTGACGGTGAAAAGTAGGTTCCGGGGTTACGGATCACCGCACGCGGCTTGAAGTCGGCGATCTCTGCACCGTCGTCTTCCCAGT
>DLKD01000029.1 GCA_002477755.1 Gordonia sp. UBA7599 | reverse complement strand
GCTCCTCGGCGTGCTGGGCGATCAACACGCCCAACCCGGTCGCATACTCGAGTGCGCGCCGCATGAGCAGCGGGTCATCGACACACTTGCCATCGTCGCTGAACATTTTCACCCGGGCCGCGCCGGCGGCCATCATGCCCATCTCGGCAAGCTGCTTGCCCGCGAGTCCGACGGTGACCGCGCCGACGGGGTGCACGTCGACCAGACCGACCTCCCGACCGGTGCGATAGACGTTGTCGGTAATCGTCGCGTTGTCGGCGACAGGATCGGTGTTGGCCATCGCGAACACCGCGGTGTAGCCGCCGCGGGCCGCGGCCGCCGACCCGGTGGCGATGGTCTCGGTGTCCTCGCGGCCCGGTTCGCGCAGGTGGGTGTGCAGGTCGACGAAGCCCGGGAGCGCGATCGCGCCGCCCCCGTCGACCACCTCGGCGCCGTCGGGAGCGGTGATCGACTCGCCGATCTCGACGATCTCACCGTCGGCGATCAGGATGTCGACCTGATCGCCGCCGTAGGGCCGGACTCCGCGGAGCAGCAGCGGTTCCCCCGTCATGGTCAGGCCTCCACTTTCTCGTCAGGGCGCGCTGTCGCCGAATCGCTGCCGACCAGCAGCCGCAGCAGAACCGCCATCCGTACGTGCACGCCGTTGCGCACCTGCTCGAGCACCGTGGCCTGAGGCGCGTCGGCAACCGAGTAGCCGATCTCCATACCGCGAAGCATCGGCCCCGGGTGCAGGACCACCGCGTCGTCGCCGAGCAGCCGCAACCGGTCATCGTTGAGTCCGTAGCGGACTGAGTACTCGCGTGGGCTGGGGAAGAACCCGCCGTTCATCCGCTCGGCTTGCACGCGCAGCATCATCACCGCGTCTGCGGCGGGCAGCTGACCGTCGAGGTCGTGGGCGACAGTGACCGGCCACGTTTCGACGCCGACGGGAAGAAGCGTCGGTGGCGCTACCAGCACGACCTCGGCGCCCAGCGTCGAGAGCAGGTGTGCGTTGGACCGGGCAACGCGCGAGTGCACGACGTCGCCGACGATGACCACGCGTCGACCCTCGATGCCGCCGAGGCGTTGCCGCAGGGTCAGCGCGTCCAGAAGAGCCTGGGTGGGGTGCTCGTGGGTACCGTCGCCGGCGTTGATCACCGCCGGACCGGAACCGTCGGGGCCGGCGGTCCACTCCGCGATCTGGTGTGCCGCTCCGGAACTCGGATGGCGCACGATGAGCGCATCGGCGCCCACGGCATACAGGGTCTTGGCGGTGTCGCGCAGCGACTCCCCTTTGCCCGCCGACGATCCGCTGGCACTGACGTTGATGACATCGGCGCTCATCCACTTCCCGGCGACCTCGAAGGACACCCGAGTGCGGGTCGAGTTCTCGTAGAACACCGTCATCACGGTCCGCCCGCGAAGGGTCGGCAGTTTGCGGATCTCGCGGCCGAGCAGCGCCTGGGCGAACCCATCGGCATCGTCGAGGATCCCCAGGGCGTCGTCACGGCTCAAGTCCGCCGTGGACAGCAGGTGTCGCATCAGGCGTCCCCCTCCGACGTGGTGCGTCCGGCCGTCGTGCGCCGCGGCCCGAGCACTACTTCATCGATTCCGTCGGTCTCGGTGAAGTGCACAGCGACGTCCTCGTCGCGGGCCGTCGGCAGGTTCTTGCCGACATAGTCGGCGCGTATCGGCAGTTCGCGGTGGCCGCGGTCGACGAGGACCGCCAGTTGCACGGTGGCCGGTCGGCCGAGATCGCGCAGCGCATCGAGTGCGGCGCGGACGGTGCGTCCGGAGTACAGGACGTCGTCGACGAGGATCACGTGCGCGTTGTCGATCCCGCCCGAGGGCACCACGGTGCGCTCGAGTGGGCGGTGCGGCTGTGCCCGCAGGTCGTCGCGGTAAAGCGTGATGTCGAGGAACCCGACGGGGATGTCGATTCCGGAGTATTCGGCGATACGAGCGGCGAATCGCTGAGCGAGAATCGTGCCGCGGGTCGGAATGCCCAGGAGCACGACGCGGTGGTCCCCGTCGTCAAGGGCGGTCTTCTCGATGATCTGGTGTGCGATCCGGGAAATCGTCCGGTTCACATCGGCGGTGTCGAGCAAGACCCTGTGGGCAGCGCTGGTCAAAGCAGCCGACCTCCTTCTCCGCCTCACGGGACGGATCGTTAAAGGATGTCTTTCTGGCGACACACTACACCGCGACCAACGGTGACCGGGCACACACGCCCTCAGTCCTCGACGGCCTCCTGCGGCTGTGCTGCCGCGGCGGAGCGCACCTGCGGAGCGAGCTCGGCGATCTTCGCCAGGACTCCGTTGACGAACGCCGGCGAGTTGTCGGTCGACAGCTCCTTGGCCAGTTGGACGGCTTCGTCGACGATCACGACGGTGTCGACGTCGGTGGCGTTGAACAACTCCCAGGTGGCCAGGCGCAGGATCGCCCGGTCGACGGCGGGCAGGCGGTCGAGTTGCCACTTGTCCAGGTGCGAACTGATAACCGCGTCGACCTGCGCCTGGTCCTGTGCGAACCCGGCGACCGCGGTCGCGGTGTAGTCGTGAACGGTGCCGACGCTGTCGTCGACGATGTAGATCGTGCGCCGCTCCTCGATCAGGTCCAGCGGTGACACGCCCTTGGCCTCTGCCTCGAAGAGCAGGTCCACGGCGCGGTTGCGCGCCTTGTGCCGGGTACCGGAATGCTTCACGGACGGATCAGCGCTTCGTGTCAGGAGTTGACACGGCCGAGGTAGCTGCCGTCGCGCGAGTCGACCTTCAGCTTGTCGCCGGTGTTGATGAACAGCGGGACGGCGATCTCGGCGCCGCTCTCCATCGTCGCGGGCTTGGTGCCGCCGGTCGAGCGGTCGCCCTGCAGACCCGGGTCGGTGTGGGTGACCACCATCTCCACCGTTACCGGGAGCTCGATGAACAGCGGCACACCCTCGTTGAGGGACACCTGGACGGTCATGTTCTCCAGGAGGAACCGGGCACCGTCGCCGACGGTGGCCGGCGGGATTGCGAACTGCTCGTAGTCCTGGGCGTCCATGAAGACGTAGTCGGTGCCGTCGTTGTACAGGTAGGTCATGTCACGGCGGTCGACAGTCGCCGTCTCCACCTTGACGCCCGCGTTGAACGTCTTGTCGACGATCTTGCCGGACAGGATGTTCTTGATCTTGGTCCGCACGAAGGCCGGCCCCTTGCCGGGCTTGACGTGCTGGAACTCCAAGATCTGCCACAGCTGGTCATCCATCCTCAGCACGAGGCCGTTCTTGAAATCCGCAGTCGTCGCCATGGGCGTGCCTTCTTTCTCGCTTGCTTGCTGATAGTTCGGTGGTCGTCGCGGGGCGGCTGGTCAGCCCAGGACGGTGAAAGCCCGGTCGGTGGCTGTGAGGATCCGGCAGGGCCCCTCCGACACGACGACGGTGTCCTCGATTCGGACCCCGCCGCGTCCGGGCAGGTAGACCCCGGGTTCCACCGTCACCACTGCACCGCTCCGAAGTGTACCCGTCGCCGTCGAACCCACCGACGGGGCTTCGTGGATCTGCAGCCCGACCCCGTGGCCAAGGCCGTGCACGAAGTCCGCCCCGTGGCCGCCGGCGTCGATGACCGCCCGCGCGGCGGCATCGACAGCGGCCAGTTCCGCACCCGCCCGCGCGGCCTCGCGCCCTGCCGCGGCGGCGGCACTGACGAGGTCGTAGACGTCGCACTGCCAGCCGCTGGCGGTGCCCAGCACGAAGGTGCGGGTCATGTCGGAGTGATAGCCGTCGACGACGGCGCCGAAGTCGATCTTCACGAAGTCGCCGTGGCACAGCACAGCATCGGTGGGACGGTGGTGCGGCACGGCTGAATTGGCTCCGGCGGCGACGATCGTTTCGAAGGCGACCGCGGCGGCGCCGTGGGCGAACATCGCCCACTCCAATGCGCGCGCCACCTGGCGCTCGGTCCGCCCGGGGACCAACTCCCCCGCGGCGATGATGGCGGCCAACCCGGCGTCGGCGGCCGCACACGCGGCAGCGATGGCGGCGACCTCGTCGTCGTCCTTCACCTCGCGCAAGCCTTCGACAAGGCCGCGCGACGCGACCAACTCCAGCGTGTCGAACCCCTCGCGCAGCGCGGTGTACTGAGCCAGTGACACCGCGTCGGCCTCGATGGCGATGCGGCGCGCGCCACCGTTGTGTGCCTCGTTCAGCAGCGCGGCTGCCACATCGCGCCCGCTGACGAGCCGCACATCACCGGCCTGCTCCCCTACTTGGACGGTGTAGCGGCCGTCAGTGCTGATCAGATCGCCGTTACCCGGATCCGCCCACACCAGCACGGCGCCGTTGGAACCGGTGAAGCCCGACAGGTATCGGACGTTGACGAGGTCGGTGATGAGAATCGCGTCGACGTCGGGATGGGCCGCGAGCAGCTCGGCTCGCAACCCCGCTCGACGTGCTGGGGCGCCGGTGGTGCGTTGGCTGGCGGGCATCCCGCCACGCTACTCCGACCCTGTGATTGGCTTCACTGCCCAGGCCCGCTACTGTATGCGCATGAGTTCGTGGACTTTGCGCGGTGTTTTCATGGGTGCACTGGTGACGGTGGCGTGGATCCTCGTCGGGGTGCTGATGCGGGTGGCTGCGACCATCGGCACGACCTGGTCGACGATCGCCTTGGCGCTGATCGTGCTGGCCGCCATCGTCTGGGGTGGGTACGACGGCATTCGCGATGCGCGCGCCAATCCCGATCCCGATGACTACGCTGACCTCACCATGGTGTGGCTGAAGGCCGGTTTCCTGTCCGCGGTGATCGCCGTCATCATCGGATGGATCGCCGGTATGACCCTCGTTCCGGAGATGCGCCCCCCGGGGCTGTTCGTCGCCCTCACCGCGGGTATCTCGTTCCTGACCCTGCTCGTGTACGTGCCCGCCTTCATCGGTGTGAGCATCGGTCGTTGGCTGGTGCGCCGCGAGGAGCGCAAGGCCCGTGACAACGAGGTCGAGATCGTCGAGGTCGTCGCCTCCTAACCGCGGGCGGCACAACCGCTACAACATCTGACAGAAGCTACCGTTGCGACGGTAGCTTCTGTTGCTTTCGGTAGCTGTTGTGCGTCAGTCGCGCGCGACTGCCGAGTAGGCGGCCGCGATCAGCGTGGGGTCGGGACCCTCGAGGCGTCCCGGTTTGGCCAGGCCGTCGAGGACGACGAAGCGCAGGACGCCCGATCGGTTCTTCTTGTCGCCGGCCATGCCCGTCATGAGGTCGCCGAGGGCGTCCGCGTCGTAGGTCGTCGGCAGGCCGATCAGCTCCAGGATGGAGCGGTGCCGGTCGGCGGTCTCGTCGTCGAGGCGGCCCGCCAACCGTGCCAATTCCGCGGCGAACACCAATCCGACCGACACGGCGGCACCGTGGCGCCAGCGGTAGCGCTCGCGCCGTTCGATGGCGTGACCCAGGGTGTGTCCATAGTTGAGGATCTCCCGCAGCGATGACTCTTTGAGGTCGGCGGACACGACGTCGGCCTTCACCTGCACGGAGCGTCGGATGAGTTCTGGGAGCAGCTCGCCGCTTGTATCGACTGCGGCCACCGGGTCTGCCTCGATGAGGTCGAGGATCACCGGGTCGGCGATGAATCCCGTCTTGATGACCTCGGCCATTCCGGCGATGACCTCGTTGGGCGGGACCGTCTCGAGGGTGGCGATGTCGATAAGGACGGCGTCGGGCTCATGGAAGGAGCCGACGAGGTTCTTGCCCGCATCGGTGTTGATTCCCGTCTTGCCGCCGACGGCGGCGTCGACCATCGCCAGCAGGGTCGTCGGGATGTGGATGACTCCGATGCCGCGCATCCAGGTCGCGGCGACGAAGCCGGCCAGGTCGGTAGCCGCACCGCCGCCAAGACTGATGATCTTGTCATTGCGCTTGAGCCCGATCCGCCCGCACACATCCCAACAGAATGCGGCGACCTGCAGGTCCTTGCCCGCCTCGGCGTCGGGAATTTCGACACGGTGGGCGTCGAAGCCGCGCTCGGCGAGGTAGGCCCGCACCTGCTCGGCGGTGGCCTGCAGCGGCGGTTGGTACAGGATCGCGACCGAGTCGGCGCCCTCCGCGGTCCGGACCACCTCGTCGAGCAGCCCCCGGCCGATAATGACCTCGTACGGCGACGCGGCGTTGACACCGATGCGGACGGGCTCGGTCATGATTGGGTGTCCTTTCGAGCAGGATCGAGAATGGCGAGGACGTCGGCGACTACCGCGTCGACCGGCTGATCGGCATCGACGGCGGCCGTGGCGACCGAGTCGTACAGCGCGGTGCGCTGCGCCAACAAACGGTCATAGGTGCGGCGCGGGTCGTCGCCGGCGAGAAGAGGTCGGTCGCTGTTCGCGACGCGAGCGAAACCGGCTTGGGGCGACACCCGCAGGTGGACCAGCGGGAGCCCGACTAGCGCCTCACGGATTCCCGCGACCGTCACCGATCCACCTCCCAGCGCAACGACCCCGTCGAATTCCGCCACTACTCGCAGGACCGTTGCCCGTTCGAGCTCGCGGAACGCGGGCTCGCCATCCGTGGCGAAGATCTCGGCGATGGTGCGTCCGGCCGTCCGCTCGATCTCGGCGTCGGTGTCGATGAACGGAGTACCGAGCCGCTTCGCAGCGGCTCGGCCGATTGTCGACTTCCCCGCCCCCATGAACCCGGTCAGGATGAGCTGCGGGCCCCGATCGCCGGTCGCCGCGTCGATCATGGGCGCGGCGGACGGGCCGCGATCTCTTCGAGGTAGGCCGCGAGGTTCCGCGACGTCTCGGCAATCGAGTCACCGCCGAACTTCTCCAGCACCGCCTGTGCGACGACGAGCGCGACCATCGCCTCGGCGACGACCCCCGCCGCTGGCACGGCGCACACGTCGGAGCGCTGGTGGATGGCGCTCGCCGTCTCGCCGGTCGCCATGTCGACGGTGGCCAGAGCGCGCGGCACCGTGGAGATCGGCTTCATGGCAGCCCGCACACGCAGTGCCTGTCCGTTGGTCATGCCGCCCTCGAGACCACCGGCGCGGTTGGTGGAGCGCTCGACGCCGTCGGGCCCGGGCACCATCTCATCGTGGGCGGCGCTGCCACGACGGCGCGCCGTCTCGAAGCCGTCTCCGACCTCGACACCCTTGATCGCCTGGATGCCCATGAGCGCACCCGCGAGACGCGCATCCAGGCGCGTCTCCCCGCTGATGTGGGAGCCCAGGCCGATGGGCACACCCGTGGCGACCACCTCGACGACGCCGCCGAGGGTGTCACCGTCCTTCTTGGCGGCCTCGATCTCCGCGATCATCGACGCCTCGGCCGCCTCGCCGAACGCCCGCACGGGACTCTCGTCGATCGCGGGCAGGTCGTCGATGCCCGGCGGCGGGCCGTCGTAGGGATCGCTCGCGCCGATCGAGATGACGTGCGACACGATCTCGATACCGGCGACCTGGCGCAGGAAGCTGCGTGCGACCGTGCCCGCGGCGACACGGGCGGCGGTCTCGCGCGCACTGGCCCGTTCCAGGATCGGGCGAGCGTCGTCGAACCCGTACTTCAGCATGCCGGCGTAGTCGGCATGGCCGGGCCGCGGCCGCGTCAGCGCCGCATTGCGAGCGCTGGCCTCCAGCTCTGCGGCATCCACGGGATCGGGGGCCATCACCTGTTCCCACTTGGGCCACTCGCTGTTGCCGATCTCGATGGCGATCGGGCTGCCCAGGGTGACGCCGTGGCGCAGTCCGGCCAATACGGTCACCTCGTCGGCCTCGAACTTCATCCGCGCGCCCCGGCCGTAGCCCAGGCGTCGGCGGGCGAGTTGCTCGGCGATGTCGGCCGACGTCACCTCGACCCCGGCGACCATTCCTTCCACGAGCGCCACCAGGGCGCGCCCGTGCGATTCTCCAGAGGTGATCCAGCGCAACACGGTTCCCAATTGTTCCATGCGCACCGTCGGGCTCCGAATCCGGCCGACCGCGGCCATTCTTACGAGAAGGTTGGTCCGACGACGAGGATGGCTGCCACTGAAGACAGCGCGGGCCCGTGCGGCCTCAGACGCCGCCGTTCGGTGACGAAACCGACGAGTGCGACAAGCTGGGCGAGCCCGACCACGAGGAGGGCCGTCGCCGGATCTGCAGACAATCCGCCGACGACGAACGCCAGTTTCAGATCACCGCCGCCGCTATGACCGAGCAAGCCGGCGACGACGTACGGCAGCGCGGCGACCAGCGCAGCCACAAGCACCCCGGAGTGACCGGCGAGCGACTCACCGACGCCGCAGATCCCGACGGCCGCGATCCCGGGCAACAGCTGCGCGGTCGGGAGGCGCGATGTTGCGCGGTCGACTTCGCCCAATGCCACCAGCCACACCGCCACAATCGCTTCCATGAACTCAGAATGACTCCTCGCCGGTGCCGGTCGACTCCTAGTCGGGCTCGGCGATGCCGATTCTGTGGATAACCCGGAACTGTGGACAACGCCGGGCTCGCTCGGTGGGATTCCGGGCTCGCTCGGTGCAAATTGGGGCTCGGTCGGCGTCAGGCCAGGACCGCGGCCATCGCTTCCCGGGGGGCCGGCAGCCCGGTGAACAGCTCCACCTGGCGATAGGCCTGGTTCAGCAGCATCACCAGACCCCCGACGGCGGTACCGCCGGTCTCGGCGACGCGGTCGGCCAGTGGTGTGGGCCACGGGTTGTAGATGGCGTCGACCAGCCGGACCGGCCCATCGATAGCGCTGGTCAGGAGGGTCCCGGCTGGTGCGGGCACGGTGGACACGACCGCAGTCGATGCGGAAAGTGCGCCAGCCAATGCATCGTCATCGTCGAACCGCAGGACACGCGCCGCCAATGACAACGATTCGGCGAGTTCGAGGGCGGCCACCGCACGCGCCGGTTCGCGGACGACGACGACGGCCTCCTCGGCCCCGGCGGCGGCCAGTGCCGCCAGCGCCTGCTCGAAGGCAT
>DLKD01000001.1 GCA_002477755.1 Gordonia sp. UBA7599 | reverse complement strand
ACGTACGCGATCGTCAAGACCGGCGGTAAGCAGTACAAGGTCGCCGAAGGCGACGTGGTGAAGGTCGAGAAGCTCGACGGCGAGCCCGGCAGCACCGTGCAGCTCCCCGTCGCGCTGGTCGTCGACGGCGCCGAGCTGACCACCGAGGCCGACAAGCTGGCCAAGGTGTCGGTCAAGGCCGAGGTCGTCGAGCACGTCAAGGGCCCGAAGATCCGGATCCACAAGTTCAAGAACAAGACCGGCTACCACAAGCGCCAGGGTCACCGTCAGCAGCTGACGGTGCTCAAGGTCACCGGAATCAAGTAGGAGCAGCAGACATGGCACATAAGAAGGGCGCATCGAGCTCGCGCAACGGTCGCGACTCCAATGCCCAGCGACTCGGCGTCAAGCGGTTCGGCGGCCAGAAGGTCAACGCCGGCGAGATCCTGGTCCGCCAGCGCGGCACCCACATCCACCCCGGCGTGAACGTCGGTCGCGGTGGCGACGACACCCTGTTCGCCCTCGAGGCCGGGGCGGTCGAGTTCGGCAGCAAGCGCGGCCGCAAGACCGTCAACATCGTCCCGGACACCGCTGCGGTCTGATCCGGGCGCAAAAGCTCTTCACAGGGCGGGCGGGGATCACCGATCCTCGACCGCCCTGTTTGTTTTTCCCAGTATCCGTTCGAGTAGGAGGCACCGGTGTCACGATTTGTCGACCGGGTGACGATCCACGTGACCGCCGGCAACGGCGGACACGGTTGCTCCTCGGTGCACCGGGAGAAGTTCAAACCGCTCGGCGGACCCGACGGCGGTAACGGCGGCCGCGGTGGGGACGTGCGCCTCGTCGTCGACCCACAGGTCCACACGCTGCTCGACTTCCACTTCCGGCCGCACGCAAGCGGGGGCAACGGCAAGCCGGGGATGGGTGACAACCGTAGCGGCGCCAACGGCGACGACCTGGAATTGGCCATCCCCGACGGCACCGTCATCCTCGACGCCGACGGCGAGATCCTCGCCGACATGGTCGGCGCCGGCACCACGTTCATCGCCGCGCAGGGCGGTCGTGGGGGACTGGGGAATGCAGCGCTGGCCTCCAAGGCCCGCAAGGCCCCCGGTTTTGCCCTGCTCGGCGAGTCCGGCCAGGAGCGCGAGCTCGTCCTGGAGTTGAAGTCCGTCGCCGACGTCGGGCTGGTCGGCTTCCCGTCGGCGGGCAAGTCGTCGCTGGTGTCGGTCCTGTCCGCGGCCAAGCCGAAGATCGCCGACTACCCGTTCACCACGCTGGCGCCCAACCTCGGTGTCGTGCAGACCGTGCCGGGCCGGGCGGGCGAGCGGTCGGGGGCGATCGACACGTTCACCATCGCCGACGTGCCCGGGCTCATTCCAGGCGCGTCGGAGGGCCGCGGCCTCGGGCTGGACTTCCTGCGCCACATCGAGCGCTGCGCGGTGCTGGCCCACGTCGTCGACTGTGCGACGCTGGAGTCCGACCGTGACCCGGTGTCCGACATCGAGGCCCTCGAGGCTGAACTCTCGGCCTATCAACCGGCACTCGACGACGATCTCGGCCTCGGCGACCTCGCCGGGCGTCCGCGGATCATCGTCCTCAACAAGATCGACATCCCCGAAGCAGCCGAACTGGCCGACATCGTGCAGCCCGACCTCGAGAAGTTCGGGTGGCCGGTGTACCGGGTTTCGGCGGTGAGCCGCGAGGGTCTGCGCGAACTCGCCTTCGCATTGGCGAAGCTGGTCCGCGAGTACCGGGAGGCGAACCCGAAGCAGGAGGCACGTCGTGCGGTTATCCGGCCCAAGGCCGTCGATGCCGCCGAGTTCACCGTCGTGCCCGATCCGCAGGTGCCCGGTGGCTTCATCGTCAGCGGCGAGCGGCCCGAGCGGTGGATCAGGCAGACCCAGTTCGACAACGACGAGGCCGTCGGCTATCTCGCCGACCGGCTGAACCGGCTCGGCGTCGAAGAGGAGCTCGTGCGGCTCGGTGCAGAACCGGGTGCGCCGGTCACGCTGGGCGACGTCACCTTCGACTGGGAGCCGACGACGCCCAGCGGCGACGACGTGCCGATCACCGGGCGCGGCACCGACGTGCGCCTCGACCGGTCCGACCGGATCGGCGCCACGGAGCGCAAGGCCGCGCGCAAACTGCGCCGCGAGCACCACGAGGAGTGGGACCACGCCACCGCGACCGGCAACCCAGACGAGGACTGGGACGCCGACGCATGAGTGCCGCGGCCCAGTCGTCCTCGACGCGCGCCGCGATCGCCGGCGCGCGCAGTGTCGTCGTCAAGATCGGTTCCGCGGCGATCACCGATCTGAACGACGGTCTCGACGTCGAGCGCCTCGACCGCCTCGCCGACGCACTGGAACAGCGGATGGCTTCGGGCAGCGACGTGATCGTCGTGTCCTCGGGTGCGATCGGTGCCGGACTCGCGCCGCTGGGTTTGCGCCGCCGACCCTCCGACCTCGCGACCAAGCAGGCCGCGGCCATTGTCGGACAGTTGGCGCTGACCCATGCGTGGGGAACCTCTTTCGGGCGCTACGGTCGCGTGGTCGGCCAGGTGCTGCTCACCGCGCACGACATCTCCCGGCGCTCGCACCACGCGAATGCGCAGCGGGCCCTGGATCGGTTGCGGTCGCTGGGCGCCGTGGCGGTGGTCAACGAGAACGATGCCGTCGCCACCAACGAGATCCGCTTCGGCGATAACGACCGCCTGGCCGCGCTCGTCGCCCACCTCGCGGGTGCCGAGGCGCTGGTCCTGCTGTCCGACGTCGACGGCCTTTACGACGGTGATCCGCGCAAGGCCACCGACGAGCACCCGGTGCGGTTTATCCCCGAGGTCGACGGACCCGCCGACCTCGACGGCGTCATCGCCGGGTCTGGTGGCGCACTGGGCACCGGGGGAATGGCGTCGAAGCTAGCCGCGGCCCGACTGGCTGCCGACGGGGGCATCCCGGTGCTGCTCGCGGCTGCCGCCGATGCCGAGACCGCGCTGCGGGACGCGTCGGTCGGCACGGCCTTCGCCGCGCGGGCGGATCGGATGTCATCGCGACGGTTCTGGGTCCGCCACGCCGCGGAGACCCACGGCCGCCTCGTCCTCGACGACGGTGCGGTGGACGCGGTCCGCCGCCGCCGCTCGCTGCTGTCGGCGGGCGTGGTCGACGTCTCGGGCGGCTTCTCCGCCGGGGACGTCGTCGAACTCGTCGACCAGCGCGGCGCGCTGTGTGCCCGCGGGGTTGCCGGCTACGGGGCCGAGGACGTGGTGGTGATGATGGGCCGTCGGACCGACGCACTGCCGGCCGATCTGCGCGGTCCGCTGGTGCACGCCGACGACCTGGCACTGTTGTGACATGACCCGGATCATCGCGGGAGAATTCGGTGGTCGGCGTCTCATCGTGGCCTCCGATGCCACCCGTCCGACGTCGGACCGGGTGCGCGAGGCGCTGTTCGCCGCGATCGACGCGCGCGTGGACCTCTCCGGGATGACCGTGCTCGACCTCTACGCGGGTACCGGTGCGCTCGGATTGGAGGCACTGTCGCGGGGGGCCTCGCGGGCGGTGTTCGTCGACGACGATCGTGCCGCGGTCCACGGGCTCAAGGCCAACATCGACGCCTGCGGGGCGGGCGCGCAGTGCGCGGTGGTGCGCGCCGACGCGACGACCTACCTGCGCAACTCCGGTGGCGAGGTCTTCGACATGATCTTCTGCGACCCGCCCTACGGCCTACCCGACGACGATCTCGACGAGGTGCTACGCCTGGCCGCCGAACTGCTGGGCGATGGCTACCTGGTGCTGGAGCGGGCCAAACGTGCGGCGCGGACCCGATGGCCCGACACGTTGGCGCCGATCCTGGCGAAGGTCTACGGCGACACCCGCGTCGAGTGGGCTGAGCAAGCCCAGTTGGACACCGCGCAGGGCGACTAGTCGGCGAGTGCGTATACCTGGACGGGTTCGGGTTTGCCTTTGACTTCGTGGCGTCCGCGATCGAGCAGTGCCACCGGATCGGTTAGCGCTTGTGCGCAGGATCCGGTTAGCAGGATGGTGTCGCCGGTGGTTTTGGTGAGTTGTTCGACGCGTGCGGCGACGTTGACGGCATCGCCGATGAGGGTGTATTCGAGTTTTCCGCCGCCGCCGATGGTTCCGACGATGACTTCGCCGGTGTTGAGGCCGATGCCGATGTGGACCGCATCACCGAAGGTGTCGTCGACCAGGTTACGAATACGGATGGCTGCGCGCCGAATCACAAGAAGCCTGGCGACCCGCAGTTTTCCGCGGCGGATTCGGCCGCTATGGCGCAGCTGTTAGGCAGGGGGCATTACGGGAGCATATGGCGGAATAAGGACGGGACGCCGGCGGAGTTCACGAAGGCGCGCGGGAAAACCGGCGTACTCAAAGACTTGGGAGCGATGCCGATAGGCGCGCGCGGTTGGATGCGGGTCGCCTGGAAGGGCGGGTCGGCACACGTCTACGCGTGGGAGGTTACCCCTGATCCTAAGACTGGTGAGCCGATGCTTAGGTTCATCGACCCGCAGCCCGGAAAGCTCGACGTCGCCGACTACCTGGACAGGGCCAAGGCCGGGTCGTTCTATTGGCTGCGGGTGGACAAACTTGTGCCGACTGAGGACGTGCTGGACTTGGTGAAGCAGTCTTGAAAAAGTGACGGCCGGATAAACTGGGCACCATGCCATTAGACCCGGACGGAGCAGCGCGCATCGACACGTTTGAACGCGCGGTTGAGGTAGCGAGAGGTCAAATCGCCGAGCAGCCTATCAGCGCTGACTGGGTGGTTCAGTCTTACGGGAGGGAAACCGCCGACGGCTGGATCATCCCAGCTCTGCACCCTAACCCGGATATGCGCGACAACGACGACGACGGCTGGCTCGCCTACGTCCATCGAGACGGACGCGTGGAGTTCGACGCGGTGCTGCCGCTTCTCGACGAGTTCGACGACGGTGTCGACGTCGGCGACTGGCCGGAGGAGGAGCCGGAGGAGGAGCCGGAGGAGGAGCCGGAGGAGGAGCCGGAGGAGCGGCCCGCCGGGTCCGCTACACGGAAGAAAGAACGTCCGACGCGCGCGCAGTGTGAGCAGGCGATGGCGGAGGGCCGCGCCTACGGGGAGACCCGTACTGGTGACCGCAACCCGTACGCCGGCGGTCCGGTCGCTTTGCTGTCGCGGCTGTGGGAGCGCGCATATAAGCGCGCAGCCGATGAGCGTCGCGGCCGCCCTATCGACATGGATGCGTCGATTGCGCGTTTGCGGGCCGATGGTGTCGAAGTCGCCGACATTCCAGACGACTACGACGACGACGAGGACGCCGAGCCGGATGGGCTGTAACTGTGGCGGTAGTTCGCGGGTGGTGGTGCATGAGTCGCACCGCCCTGACGGCACAGTGAAACGGTTTCTGTCGGAGGTGGAGGCGCGTACCGATGCCGCCAAGTATGGCGGGCATTACGCGCAAGTCGTCCGCTAACACCTCTGGCCTGTAGGTGTATGGTTTGGGTTGTGCTGCTGGCGTGTGGGCCGGGCAACGTGTACGACCGTTAACCCGAGCCCACAGGAGACCAGTCATGGCCCTCGATCTGCAGACCATTCTCGACGCCGCCGGAGCCGTGGAGGCTAGCAAGCGCGCCGACACCATCACCGCCGCCATCCTCGACGGCCAGCCCGCACGCAGTGACGTGGAGGCGCTGCTGAACGAGGCTGTCGAAAAGTTCGGTGCCCTCAACGCCCAGGACGATCACGACGACGATTCAATGCTGGGTTTGGAATTGCTCGCGGAGGTGTGTGCGGCCGCGCGCGGTGCACAGACGTCGATCGACGAACGCACCGAGGAGGCTAAGGCGGTGCGTGACGCACTCGCGGCGAAGGTGTCCGGTGACGCGGAGACCGCCGAAACCGAGGAGCCTACCGCCACCGAGGAGCCCGCCGAGACCGCGGAGGTCGTCGAGACCGTAGCCGAGGAGGGCGGCACCGAGGTTGTCGCGGAGACCGCGGAGGTTGTCGCCGAGGCGGCACCGGAGCCCGTCGCAGCTGCCGCAACTCCACGCCGCTACGACCTGTCGAAGATCAAGACGGCGCCCCCGGCGCCCCCGGCCCCGGATAACGGTGGTCTCATTATCACCGCTGCTGCCGATGTTCGCGGGTTCGCCGGCGGCCAGGAACTGTCCGGCATGGATGACCTCGTGGCTGCCGCTACCGCCAAGATCGAAGCGATGCCCGACGGGCAAGACGGCGTGTTCGTGCGGGCAGGGTACGCACAGATCAAGTTGCCCTATCCGAAGGAGTTGGTCGCATCGGGCGCCAATGACCAGGAGGTCATCGACTATGCGGCCGATCCGTCGCGGCTGCGCGGCACCAACGGCACGAGTGGCCTGGTCGCCGCCGGCGGCTGGTGTGCCCCGTCGGAAACGCTGTACGACCTGGCGCCGCTGCTGGCCGATCCGAATGCCGGGCTGATCGACCTGCCCGACATTGCGGTCAAGCGTGGCGGTATCCGCACCACCGAGGGCGCGGACTTCGCCACCATCTGGGCGGGCAACGTCGGACTGATCCGCACCGAAGCGCAGGAGATGGCCGACCCGTACGTCAACAAGACGCTGTTCAGGGTGCCCTGCACCAGCTTCACTGAGATTCGTGCGGACGTCGTCTACACCGGTATTGAGGCGGGCATCCTGCAGAACTCCGCCTACCCGGAGTTGACGCGGCAGTATGTGGAGGGTGCGTTGACGGCGCACGCCCACAAGATCAACGCGTCGTCGATCGCCCGCATGGTGACCCTCGCGGGCACGGAGGTCGACCTGACCGCCAAGCTGGGGCCGTCGGCGACCGGTTCGCTGCTCAACGGCCTGGAACTCCTCATCACCGATTACCGATACAAGTATCGGGCCCCATCATCATCGTGCGCGGCGGACCGGCCGGCAAGCCCGGTAAGGCGTTGAACCTGGCGCACATGTCAGATCACGACCTCACCGAACTCATGGAGGACGCGCACGCCAACCGTAAGAACGCGCAAGTGTATGAGGCGGCGTTCACCGAGTGGGCGCATGCGGAGCCCGGCGAGCGCCATCGCCCAGGTACTTGTTGACGTGTCCGCCGGCTTCGACGACGGCGGGGACGACGATTGCGAAGAGTTCGTTGAGGCGACTCACCGCTTCCTCGGCGGTGTGGGAGTCGGCGTAGGCGGTGAAGTCGCGGATGTCGATGAACAGGGTGGTCACCACGCGATGCTCGCCGCTAAAGATGTCGTCGCCTTGTTCGAGCAGCCGGGCGGCCAGTGCTGGATCGACGTAGGTGCCGAATGCGGTGTGCAACCGTCGACGCTCGGCGAGGCCTTGTTGCATGCGGTTGAAGGTGGCCGACAGGACTCCGAGGTCGTCGTCGTTGAGGACGGGAAGTCGCTGGCTGTAGTCACCGGCCGCGACACGGGCGGCGCCTTCGGTCAGGTCGCGGATAGGTCGCATGGAAGGACCGAATGCCGTTCCGACGGTAATCGGAAGGCCGAAGAACACCAGGTAGAACACCGCGATCAGCAATGGGATCACCGGGAGAACGAGAGACTCGTCGATTGCTGAGGCGACGAAGGCACCTGCCAAGGCGAAGTAGAACGTTGCAGCCAACAGGGCCCGGTTTGACCGTTGGGCAAAGCTGGGAGTGGCGCGGGGCAGTTCGTCGCCCAAGGCGGTGTCGCCGGCCAGTGCTGTCCGCATGGGTCGTACGGCCGCTTCAGTCAGCGATCGAGTGCCCAGGATGTGGACTGCTATCGAACTCGTCAGCCCGATCACGGCGTACACGGCGATATCGGCTTTCGAAGCACCGCAGATTGCACCGGCCACTGCCGCGTAGACCATCCCGGCCACACTCTCCAGGTACAGCCCGGCGCCGTCAATGCGATGGACGTATTTGTACGTTCCTTGCAAAGCGACGTAGGGGTCCACGTCGTGGCCGGTGGCCCAGAGCTCCGCGGGGCGCAGCAGCGACTTGAGTAGGGCTGCGCCGATCCCGGTGAAGAGGGTGGACACCGCGATCGTGATGAGCGTGACCGTCCCATAGCGGTGGGCGTCTTCACGCGCGACGATCACAAGTCCCAACGACAGGTAGATCAGTGTCAATTGTCCACCGCCGAGTGCCATCGCAACCGCCACGTAGAGGCCGCGAGGACTCAGTCGATCCCAGAGCCATTGCCAAACATGTTCCATCCACGCAGGTTAGGCCCCGAGACGCAGCTAGGCGGAATGATCGTCTGGGCGGCATGATCGTGGGTCCGCGCAGGGCGACTAGTCGGCCAGTGCGTAGACCTGCACTGGTTCGGGTTTGCCTTTGACTTCGTGGCGTCCGCGGTCCACGAGTGGCACCGGGTTGGCCAGTGTCTGTGCGCAGGATCCGGTTAGCAGGATGGTGTCGCCGGTGGTTTTGGTGAGTTGCTCCACGCGTGCTGCGACGTTCACGGCATCGCCAATGAGGGTGTATTCGAGTTTTCCGCCGCCGCCGATGGTTCCGACGATGACTTCGCCGGTGTTGAGGCCGATGCCGATGTGGACCTCGTCGGCGAAGGTGTCGGCGACCAGGTTTCGGATGCGTATGGCTGCTGTGACGGCGGCGTCGGCGTGGCGGTCCAGTTCTCCGGGTGCGCCGAAGACGGCCAGGGCGCCATCGCCGAGGTATTTGTTGACGTGTCCGCCGGCTTCGACGACGGCGGGGACGACGATGGCGAACAGTTCATTGAGGCGACTCACCGCTTCCTCGGCGGTGTGGGAGTCGGCGTAGGCGGTGAAGTCGCGGATGTCGATGAACAGTGTGGTCACGTGTCGGTGTTCACCGCGAAAGATGTCGTCGCCTTGTTCGAGGAGGCGGGCGGCCAGTGCCGGGTCGACGTAGGTGCCGAAGGCGGTGTGCAACCGTCGACGCTCGGCCAGTCCTTGTTGCATGCGATTGAAGGTGGCCGAGAGGACTCCGAGGTCGTCGTCGTTGAGTACGGGAAGGCGCTGACTGTAGTCTCCCGCGGCTACCCGATTGGCCCCTTCGGTCAGGTCGCGGATCGGGCGCATGGAAGGGGCGAACGCCGATCCGACGGTAATCGGAACGGCAAAGACGACCAGATAGAACACCGCGACCAATAGCGCGATTACTGGAAGAACGAGAGATTTGTCGAACGCTGAGGTAACTAGTCCACCTGCCATGGTGAAGGTGTAGGCCGCGGCCAGTAGCGACCGGTTTGACCGTTGGGCAAAGGTTGGTGTGGCGCGGGGTAGTGCGTCCCCCAGGGTGGTGTCACCGGTCAGTGCCACCCGTGCGGGTCGCATGCCCGCTTCCACCAGTGAATGACCGCCCAGGACATAGACTGCCGCAAAGCTCGTGAGACCGATCGCGGCATACGCGGCGATATTGCCGGCCGAGGCGCCGCAGACTGCGCCGACCACTGCCACGTACGCCAACCCGGTCATAGCCTGCAGGTACAGCGCGATACCGTCAATGCGGCGGACGTACTCGTAGGTACCCTGCAGAGCGACGTACGGGTCCACGTCGTGGCCGGTGGCCCAGCGCTCCGCGGGGCGCACCAGCGGCTTGCACAGAGCTGCGACGATCCCGGTGAAGACGACGGCTGCCGCGATTGCAAGTGACGTGACGGTCCCGTAGCGGTCGGCGTCTTCGCGCAAGGCGATCGCAAATCCGAACGGTAGACAGATCAGCACCAACTGGCCACCGGCGAGCGCGATTCCAGCCCATATGTAGAGGCCGTGTGGACTCAGTCGATCCCACAGCCATTGCCATACATGTTCCATCCGCGAAGGTTAGCCCCACCGAGTACCCGGTTCGGCATGATCGTCGGTGTGATTGTCGACGACACTCCGGTGGGGGCGCGCCCGGACCCGGACGAGCTGCTGCCGCCGGCGGTGCTGAGCCGCTGGACGCGCCGCGTCGCCGATGTGGCCGGGGATCAGTGCGCAGAACTGTTCGCCGCCGCGATGCACCGCACGCTGGCCCGGACCTTGCACCGGCTACCCGACGGTTCAGTCTTCGTCATCACGGGCGACATCCCGGCGATGTGGCTGCGCGACGCCGCGACGCAGATGCGGCCCTACGTGCGGCTGTTGGCCGCCGAGGGGGTCGGCGAACTGCCGGCCCTCGCTGAGGTCATCGGCGCCGTCGTGCGCCGGCAATTCGCCTACCTAGCCCACGACCCCTACGCCAACGCGTTCAACGCCGCGCCCAACGGGAATTGCCACGAGCCGCGCGACCTCGGCGACGACCCGTGGCTGTGGGAGCGCAAGTTCGAGATCGATTCGCTGTGCTTCCCGTTCCAACTGGCCGAGCAGTTGGCCGGTGCGACGGGGGAGGACGCGCATTTCGACGATTCTTTCCTCGCTGCGGCCGCCAGGGCGGTCGAGACGCTGACCGCTGAACTCGATCACGAGAACTCCTCGTCGTACCGGTTCGTCCGCCCGGACACGATTGTCCAAGACACGCTGCCCCGCGACGGATGGGGTTCGCCGGTGGCGGTCACCGGAATGGCGTGGTCGGGTTTCCGGCCCTCCGACGATGCCTGCACCTACGGCTACCTCGTCCCGGCGAATCTGATGGCAGCCCACACCCTCTCGCAGATCGCGCCGCGGTTGGCGCAGTCCGAGCCCGCCCTGGCGCCGGAGGCGGCGGCGCTGGCGGCCGAGTTGCGGGCCGGTGTGGACGCGCACGGGGTCGTCGGGCACCCGCGCCACGGCGAGATCTGGGCCTACGAGGTCGACGGACTCGGGTCGGTGCTGATGGCCGACGACGCCAACATGCCCAGCCTGCTCTCGCTACCGCTGGTGGCCGGCATCGACGTCGAAGATCCGCGGTATCTGCGCACGCGGGAATTCGTACTGTCGCGCGACAACCCGTACTTCTATCGCGGCAGGTTGGCGGCCGGGCCGGGCAGTCCACACACGCCAGTCGACTACGTGTGGCCGATCGCGCTGGCGGTGCAGGGATTGACCTCGCTCGACCCGGCAGAATCGCTGCAGCTGTTGCAGACGATCGCTGCGACGACCGCCGGTCGCGAGTACGTGCATGAGAGCTTCCATGTCGACGACGACTCCCGTTTCACGCGGGACTGGTTCAGCTGGGCGGATTCGATGTTCTGCGAGCTTGCGCTGGTAGTTTCGTGCGCATGAGCATCGCACTGTGCCCGGGTTCGTTCGATCCGTTCACGCTCGGCCACCGCTTCATCGTCGAACGCGCCGCGGCCCGGTTCGAGGAGGTCATCGTGACCGTCGTCGTCAATCCGAACAAGCAGGGGATGTTCTCGGTCGACGAGCGGTTGGACCTGATCGCGGCCACGTGTGCCGATCTGCCCAACGTCCGCGTCGACCGGTGGCGCGGCCTGCTCGTCGACTACATGCGCAACGAGGGCGTGACGACGATGATCAAGGGCCTGCGGTCGAGCACCGACTTCGAGTACGAGGTGCCGATGGCCCAGATGAACCGGGAGCTCGCCGACGTCGAGACGTTGTTCATGTGGACCGATCCGCGCTACGCCCACGTGTCGAGCTCGCTGGTCAAAGAAGTCGCCAAGCTCGGTGGCGACGTCGAGCCGTTCCTGCCCCCGCTGGTCTATCGCGCAGTCATGGCAAAGGTGGGCGGTGAGCGCAGCGTGTAGGTGCTGTTCGGTGGGGCGGGGGACACGACACGCCGAACTGAAAACGCATCCCAAATCACATTAGTAACATCCTGCACAATGGTCACAGCTGCCACGGAGGTGGCCTTCTCGCCAGATAGGGGTGTTGCTGTGTACCGCGTATTCGAAGCGCTCGATGAGCTGGTCGCGATCGTCGAAGAGGCTCGCGCCGTCCCCATGACCGCGGGCTGCATGGTCCCCCGAGGCGATGTGCTTGACCTGCTCGACGACATCAAGGGCGCCATTCCCACCGAACTGGACGACGCACAGGACGTCCTCGACCAGCGTGATGCCGTCGTCGGGCACGCGCGAGAGAATGCCGACGCCACCATCGCCGCCGCCAAGGCCGACGCCGACGCCATGGTCGCCGCTGCGCGCGCCGAGGCCGACCGCCTCGTCGGCGTTAAGTATCGGAAGCCTTGGAAGCTGCCGTATTCGCAACGGGCTTAGCCGTCCAACCCTCAATCTAGAACTCGTCCATCTTCACTTCCGCAAGCTTATGAAACGACTGCTTCTTTCCCTGGTCGCCCTGGTCTCGCTGGCCACCTCGCTTACGGCCGCCGTTCGATTGCCGGCCATCATCGGTTCCCACATGGTGCTGCAGCGGGGACCCAAGGCCGTTCTGTGGGGATGGGCCGCACCGTCCGAGGCTGTGACGGTGTCGGTCAGTTGGTCCACCAACACCTGGAAGACCACCGCATCCAACGGAGGACGCTGGTCGACCGAGATTCAAACGTCGCAGGCCGCCGGTCCGCACACGATTCGTATCTCTGCGGGCAACGAGATCGTGCTGGAAGACGTGCTGGTGGGTGAAGTCTGGGTCTGCAGCGGTCAGAGCAACATGGAATGGTCGGGCGATCAGAAGCTGACCCAATCCACGGCGGAGGCTCCACAGGCCACGAATGCCATGATCCGGTTGTTCTACATTCCCAAGGCTACCTCGGCGACGCCGCAAGATCAGCTGTCTGCCCGTTGGGTCGTGTGTTCGCCGGAGGAGATGATGCATTTCAGCGCCGTGGGATATTTCTTCGGCAAGCGTCTCCATGCCGAGCTCGGAGTGCCTGTGGGACTGATCAATAGTAACTGGGGCGGTACTCCAGCCGAAGTGTGGACGCCGCGGGAAATCGTTGAGGAAGACCCGGACCTGCGGGCCGCGGCGGCGAAGCTCAAGCCGTTTGCTTGGTGGCCGCATGAGCCAGGGGTGGCCTTCAACGCGATGATTCACCCCATCACACCGTTTCGGATTGCGGGGGTGATCTGGTATCAGGGCGAGAGTAATGTCTCCACTCACGGCACCTATCGCAAGCTCTTCACCCGGATGATCGATGGCTGGCGAACAGCTTGGAAGGCGGAGCTCCCTTTCTACTTCGCGCAGATCGCGCCGTACACCTACGATGATCCGACCCGGGCGGCTTTCCTGCGCGAAGCGCAGACGCAAGCGGCCGCGCACCCGAAGACGGGGATGGTGGTGACCAGCGACTTGGTGGACAACGTGAAGGACATCCATCCCCAGATGAAACGCGAGGTGGCCGATCGACTGGCCCGTTACGCCTTGGCTGAAACCTATGGCAGGTCGGGACCTGAATACCGGAGTCCCACCTATCGCTCACATCGGGTGGAGGGATCTTCCATCCGCGTGGAGTTCGATTCGGTTCCCACCGCGCTGGTTTCGCGTGGTGGGCCGCCCACGCACTTTAAGGTGGCCGGGGCCGATGGCCGCTTCGTCGAGGCTCGGGCTGTGATTGACGGTAAGTCGGTGGTCGTGTCGAGTCCGGAGGTGCCGAGTCCGACGGCCGTTCGGTTCGCATTCGCCTGCGACGCGATCCCCAACTTGTTCACGGCCGAGGGATTGCCGGTGAACCTCTTCCGTACCGACCGCTGAACGGGGGAGTATCCCCCATTCAGCGGTGTCTGGTCTTGGGCTAGCGTCGAATCTTTAGTAAGTCGCCAAACGATAGTACACGGCTCCAACTTCTGGATTCATGGGAATGACAGCCGCGTTCAACTCGCCTCCGACGTGGTCATGATACGGTCCGAGGACGCTGTTGGTGCTGGATTGTAACTTGTAAACGCCACCCCACGAGAGGTTGAGAGAGCTGCCGGATTGCACGGCGGTGATCGTCGCTGGGGCAAATCCGGTGACGGTGATGGTCCCGGTGCTGGCGGGATCGATGCCGGCAGTCCCGGCACCATACGTGCCGTTCGGCTGCTGAACCCCGTCGATCCACAACTG
>DLKD01000141.1:10232-10441 GCA_002477755.1 Gordonia sp. UBA7599 | reverse complement strand
GAGGGCATCGACGGGAAGGTTGCGTGCAGCGGCCACCGCCATGGTCGTGCTGTTTTCGTCGAAGGAGGCGACCACGCGACGGCTTCGCGCGCCGCTGTCGCGACCCAGGCGATAGGCGGGCACGTAGGCGGCATAGCCGGTGATGGACGTACCCATGTCAGGCCACTCCCGAGAACAATGCGGCGATTCCCTGCCCGCCGCCGATGCAC
>DLKD01000141.1:0-10138 GCA_002477755.1 Gordonia sp. UBA7599 | reverse complement strand
ACGGCGGCCAGGCCCTGCCCGCCGCCGATGCACATGGTCTCCAACGCCCACCCGCCGCTGCGGCGGCGCAGCTCGTGCAGCATCGTCGCGAGGATCCGCCCGCCGGTGGCGCCGATCGGATGCCCCAGTGAGATGCCCGAACCGTTCACGTTCAGCCGGTCCTCGACGTCGGCGAGGGTAAGCCCCCACCCCTGCAGGACCGCGAGCACCTGCACGGCGAAGGCCTCGTTGACCTCGATCAGATCGAGATCGTCGAAGCCGATTCCAGCCCGCTCCAGCACCTTGTGGGCCGCACCGACCGGGCCGATCCCCATGCGGGACGGCTCGCACCCGACGGCCGCCCAACTGTCGAAGAAGGCGATCGGCTCCAGGCCCAGTTCGTCGAGCCGGTCCTCGGCGACGACGAGGCAGGCCGCCGCCGCATCGTTCTGCTGCGCGGCGTTGCCCGCGGTCACCGTGCCGCCCGGCATGATCGGGCGCAGCGCGGCGAGCGATTCGAGCGTGGTGTCCGCGCGCACGCCCTCGTCGCGGTCGAAGACCACCGGATCACCCTTGCGCTGGGGGATCTCGACAGGCACGATCTCGTCGTCGAAGAGTCCACCGGCCCACGCCGCTCCCGCCCGCTGCTGGCTGCGCACCGCATATGCGTCGGCCGCCTCGCGCGAGATCGAGAAATCCGACGCCAGGTTCTCGGCGGTCTCGATCATCCCGCTGATCTCACCGAACCGCCATGACGGTTGGGAGCGTTCGCGCCCGCGGTCGAGACGATCGTAGAGGACCTGGTTGCCCGAGCGTGATCCCCAGCGCGCCGTCGTCGTATACAGCTCGATGTTGCTCATCGATTCGACGCCGCCGGCCACGACCACGTCGGCCGCCCCGGTCTGCACGGTCATCGCCGCGGTGATGACCGCTTGCAGTCCGCCGCCGCAGCGCCGGTCGATCTGCAGACCCGGCACCTCGATCGGCAGGCCCGCATGAAGCGCCGCCCACCGGCCGATGCACGGCGCCTCGGAGTTCGCGTAGGACTGGGCGAAGGACACGTCCTCGATGCGGCCGGGGTCGATACCGGTACGGGCGACCACCTCCTTGAGCACGGTCGCGGCCAGGTCGGCGGCCGACACCGGGCGCAGGGCGCCACCGAACTTCCCGACCGCCGTTCGCAGGGGGGCGACAATCGCGGCACGTCTCACACGCTTCTCCTCATGCTGATGCTTCTTATCATGCTGATGCTTCTCACACTGATTCCAGGACCGATGCTGCTGCGTCGTCAAGGGCCCGACGATGGTCGGGGTGGGCGATGGCGATCATCGCCTCGACCCGCTCGGGCAGGGTCAGTCCACGCAGGTCCGCCACGCCGTACTCGGTGACGACGACGAGCTGCTCTGAGCGCGGCGTGGAAACCGGACCACCCAATCGTGCGACGATCCGCGAGGAGTCCCGCGCCACAGACGGCAGCGCGACGATCGGGACACCGCCGGGCGACCGGGCCGCACCGCGAAGGAAGTCACCGGCGCCGCCGACCGCGCCGACGTAACGCCCGCCGATCGCCTCGGCGTTCACCTGGCCGGTCAGGTCGACCTCGATCGCGGAGTTGATGGCGGCCAGCCGGTAGGACGACGCCAGCACGTCGGCGTCGTGGGTGTAGCGGGTGCCGGTGAGCCGCACCGCCGGATTGCGGTCGACCCAGCCGAACAGGCGGGCCGTGCCCACCAGCAGTCCGGTGACGGCGAGGCCCTGATCGCGGCTCTTGCGGCTACCGTTCACCACGCCCCGTTCGATCAGGTCGATGGCCGTGTCGTTGATGAGCCCCGAATGGATGCCGAGATCACGGTGGTCCCCCAGTGCCGCGAGCACCGCCTCCGGGATGGCGCCGATCCCGAACTGGAGAGTCGCGCCGTCCTCGACGAGCCCGGCGACGTTGCGGGCCACCGCCCGCGATCGGTCGTCGAATGCCGGGGTGGGCATTTCAGCCAGCGGCGCGTCGCTGTGCACGACGGCAGCGAACGATTCACGCGCCAACCGCCGCGAGCCGTTGGTGACCGGCACGTTCGGATTGATCTCGGCCAGGACGACCCGGGCCGTATCGATGGCGTCGGCGAAGTAGTCGTCGGCCACGCCCAACCGGTGGAAGCCGTCGGTGTCGGCCGGCGAGACCTGCACCAGCACCACGTCGGCGCGCAGCGCTCCCCCGCACAGCAGGGCGGGCAGGGTGGAGTAGTTGACCGGAAGGATCCGCAGGCGGCCGTCAGCATGCAGGCGTGCATTGGTGCCCGAGCCGCAATAGGAGACGACGTCGAGCCCGCCGACGGTCTGCGCGCTCAGGTTGGAGTCCGCGGGAATGCCGACGAAACACCTCAGCGCCCCGATCGTGTCCGCCTGATCGACGAGGAGCCGCGTGAGGGCGCGCGGCTCGGCGCACGCCTGGCCCCACACGACGGTGTCGCCGGGGCGGACGTGCTGCGCGAGGTCGAGGTGCTCGGTCACGTCAGTTGGTCCCGCCGAGGTCGTTGACGACGACCCGCACGCTCGGCAGCCAGCGTCAGGGCGTACTCGCGCCCCAGGCCGCCGCCCGCACCGGTGACGATGATGACCGTCCCGTCCACTCCGGGCATGCTTCTCCTTCGATTGTCAGTTCTTGCAATACGCGTCTCTGCGGTGCGCGCCTCGACAGTGCGCGGTCAACAGCCTCAGAACAGCTTGCGCATCAGTTTCTGCGTCTTGTCCGTGTACGGCGGATACATGAACGACAGATCGGGCTTGGCCGGCTTGCGCAGCACGGCCTTGCGGTGACTGAACGTCTGGAAGCCGTACTCACCGTGGTAGGCGCCGATTCCACTGGCCCCCACGCCGCCGAACGGCAGCGAGGGGATGAGGAAGTGCATGGCGATGTGGTTGATCACCGCGCCGCCGGCCGGGATGGCGTCGACGACTTTCTGAGCGGTCTCCTTCGAATTGCTGAAGACATACAGGCCCAGCGGTTTGTCACCGGCCTTGACGTGGGCGATCGCCTGGTCCACCGAGTCCACGGCCAAGATCGGGAGGATCGGTCCGAAGATCTCCTCGCGCATCAGCGGCTCGTCGACATCCGGGTCGACCACCACGGTCGGTTCGATAGCGAAGGCCGCGTTGTCGGTGCCGCCGCCGGCGGCGACGGTTCCCTTGCTGGCCCCCAGGTTGGCGACCAGCCGTTGGAACTGGCGCTCGTTCACGATGCGCTTCTCCGGTGGCTGCCCCTCGTTCAAATCGCGCAGCGACGCGGCGATCTTCGCTACCAGGGCGTCTTTGACCGAACGCTCCACCAGGATGTAGTCGGGCGCGATGCACGTCTGGCCGGAGTTCAACAGCTTGACCCAGGCGATGCGGCGGGCCGCGACGTCGAGATCCGCGTCGGCCGCGATGATGACCGGACTCTTGCCGCCCAGCTCGAGGGTGACCGGGGTCAGCGTCGCCGCCGCACCGGCCATGATCTTGCGGCCGATCTCGGTACCGCCGGTAAAGAACGCATGATCGAAGCCCAGCGAGAGCAACTCTTGGGTGACCTCCCCGTCGCCCTCGACGACCGTGACCGCCTTGGGATCGAGGTACTCGGGAATCAGGCGGGTCAGCAGCGTCGACGTCGCCGGGGCGAGCTCCGACGGCTTGACGACCACGCAGTTGCCGGCGGCGAGTGCGGCGACCAACGGCGAGAGGGTCAGCAGCACCGGGTAGTTCCACGGGCCGATGATCAGGGCGACGCCCAGCGGCTCGTACTGCACCCACGCCGAGGCCGGCTGCTGGGTCAGCGGGACACTGTGCTTCTTGGGCTTCATCCATTTGCGCAGGTTCTTGCGGATCTCGGCGATCTCACCTTTGAGCCCGACGATCTCGCCGAACCAGGAGTCGAAGGCGTTGCGTCCGAGGTCCTTCCCGATCGCCTCGGCGATGTCGGCTTCGCGCTCGACCACCAGGCGTTCGACGGCCTCCACCTGCGCCAGGCGCCAGGCGATGGGCTTGGTCGCGCCGCTGGCGAACACCTGGCGCAGACTGTTGACGGTTTCCGACAGTGCGCGGGTCGGTGCCGCTTCGTGAGTAGTCATCTCAGAACTCCGGGACGGGCACGCAACCCGATAGAACGGCGCCGCCGGTGCCGCCGTCAACGGTGATGCACTCACCGTTGATCGACCGCAGCATCGGAGGCGAGGAACAGGACGACATCGGCGATGTCCTCGGGCTCGGCGTAGCGACCGAGGAGTTCCTCGAGTCCGTCGATGGTGTCCTCCCCCATCGTCTCACGGAAATCCTGGAGGATGGGCGTGCGGACCGGACCCGGGTTGTGGTGCGGCTACGGCTACGGCAGCCGGATGGGTGGCAAGCCTGGGATCGGATTGCGCATCCAACGCCCCCGCGGGCGCGGGCGGACGTGATGGGCACGACGCGGTGCCGCCGACTCCTGCGCCTGCGCCTTCTTCGCCGGCTTGGCGATTTCGTGGCGTCCAATCGCGTCGAGCGCCAGGTCCTGACTCCCGGTATCAGGCACCGTCAACGGCACCGAGGCCTGCTGCGGTTCGTGGTTCGGACCGGGCGAGACGACGAAGAACGTCCCCAGGCCCACTCCGATCAACCCGACCGCAGCCGCTCCGAGCAACCGGGTCCGACCAGACACCCCGAAGTGCGTGGTCCGTCGCGCGGCGGCCACGGTCGGGATCACGACGGTGCGCTGCTCGTCGGGAAACCCGTCGGCAGCGTCGGTCGCGGCGGCGGTGTGCACGGCGAACTCCTGCGACGCCACAACGTCGACGGGGAACTGCGACGGCGGCACCGCCCAGGCACCGGTGCGGTCGGAGGTGTGCCGAACGGACGGGCGCTCGGCACGCGGCTTGCGGTGCTTGGAGGCAGCCTGATCGATGGTGCGGGTGAGGTGCGGCGCCACCGCGGCGAGATCCTCGCGGGTCACGAGGAACAGCGCAATGTGGTCCTCGCCCATCAAGAACACCGACGACGACGTGATCAACCGCTGGCGAGCCGTGACCATCAGGTCGAGGAGCTCCTCGTGTGCCTGCGCGGACTCGGGCATGGGCACGCGTCCGTCGGCGATCAAATGGGCCGCGAGGGCAAAGTTCACCTCCGGATCGGAGGCGGGCGTGAGCCGCACGTGTGGCCCGGACATCGTCTGCACCGGGCAAAAATAGCACGTCAACGCAGCGATCTGGGCTCCCGTGTGGCGACCACCACACCCGCGAAAACGTGTGGCGCAGAGCCTATTTCAGCGGCGAGCCGTCGTAGAGGATGTCGAAGAACTGCGCGGCTACGAGTTGCTCCTTGCTGCGCTCCTTGCCGGCCACGCGGCGGTAGGCCAGCACGTGGCGCAGGCTCAGTGCCGAGTAGACCAGCGGCATGATGTCGTTGGGCTGCGCGTAGACCGGCGACGAGCCCTTGGCGATCGCGTGGTCCTCCCGCAGCTTTCTCGGATGCTTGAGGGCATCGCGGACCACCGCGACCCGGATCGACCGCTTGCGGCCCGGCTCGACGACGACCAGGCCGTCCGGGTCGAACAGTGCTTTGTCGAACTCCTCGGCGGTGGCGATGGTGCAGCCGGCGGTCGGACGCGGGTTGCACTCGACCATGTAATGGGTGCCGTCCTCGGTGACCAGGTAGTCCATGCTGATCTGGCCCGTCCAGTTCAGCTCCTTGGCGATCTTCTGGACGGCCGCCAGCGACGCGTCGGTGTCGACGGACTGGAAGACGATGCCGCCGCGGTCGTCAATCGAGAGCGGGTGCTCGTAGCAGGAGTGGAGTACGACCTCGCCCTCGTGGACGACGCTCCAGCTGCAGCGGTCAGTGCCATCGAGGAACTCCTGGACCAGCCACGGGTCCTCGGTCGTCGGCTTGATGTCTTCGACGGCGGTCTCCCCCGCCAGCGGGCCGGTGTTGGTGATGATGTCCAGGCCACCGCGCCCGAACGCCGCGCGCGCGAACCAGTTGTCCCACTTCTGCGTCGCGGCCACGAACTCCTCGGCCGTGGTGCACACAATGGTCTCGGCGACCGGCAGGTCCAACCGCTTGCACAACGCGGCGAAGACGGTCTTGTCGTTCACCTCGAGTAGCGCGTCGAGCTCGGGGAAGAAGAGCGTGACGTCGCGGCCCTCCTGGATCTTCGCGCGGTTGGCCGCGAGGTAGAAGACCTCCTCGAAGGCCGGGAGGACAATGCTGATCTCCTCGTCGTCGATGATCTTGATGACATCGTCGACGAAGGCGTCGGGCTCCTGGGTCGGCGGCGCCGTGATCACCCGCTTGGAGACGCCCTTGGAGTGCAAGCCGGGCGACTCCTTGAACGTGTCGGTCGCCACGAGGTAGTGCCCCATGTCGAGGCCGAGCTTTCGGACCTCGTCCACCGCGAAGGGCATGCGGGCCGATGTGAGAAGAATGCGCGGTTCGCTCGATGTCATGCAAGCAAGCTAGCAATACCGGCTCGATTTTGTGCGGTGGCATCCGTTTTATCCCGACCGAACGCCGCACCTGTGCGGATGTACGGTCCGGGGACCGATTGCGAGCCCAGTACGCGGTAGTCCCAGCCGGCATCAGCCCAGGCTGTGCCGTCCAGGCAGCGCCGGGCGTCGACGATGAGCCGCCGTGCGACCAGATCCGACAATTCGACCGGCGGCATGTGGACGAACTCGGCCCATTCGGTGGCGACGATGACGACCTCGGCGCCGCGCGCGGCGGCGGCCGCCGACTCGGCGTAGCGCAGAGTCGGGAACGCGCGTGCCGCGTTGTGCATCGCCTTGGGGTCGAACACTGAAACGCGCGCCCCGCTCAATGACAGTCGGGCGGCGACCGCGAGCGCTGGGGAGTCGCGCACGTCGTCGCTCTCCGGTTTGAACGCCGCACCGAGCACCGCGATATTGCGGCCCAGCACCGATCCGTCGCAGGCCCGCTCGACAAGGGCTACTAGGGCATCGCGGCGGCGCATGTTGATCTCATCGACCTCGCGCAGCAGGCCCAGCACGGACCCGACCCCCAAGTCGTCGGCGCGCGCGGCGAAGGCGCGGATGTCCTTGGGTAGGCAACCCCCGCCAAATCCGAGTCCGGCGTTGAGGAACCGGCGCCCGATGCGCGGATCGTGACCGATCGCATCGGCCAGCGCCGTGACGTCGGCTCCGGTGGCCTCGCACATCTCGCTGATCGCATTGATGAACGAGATCTTCGTAGCCAAGAAGGCGTTGGCCGACACCTTGACCAGTTCGGCGGTCGCCCGATCCATCGTCAGGTATGGCGTCGGCTCATCAAGGATCACGCGGTAGACCTCGGCAAGCGTCTCCGCGGCATCGCTGCCGGGGCACTGTCGGGTGCCGACGACGATGCGGTCCGGATGCAGCGTGTCGTCGACGGCGAACCCCTCGCGCAGGAACTCCGGGTTCCAGGCGAGTTCGACGTCGGCGTCGCGGGTCAGCGCGGCGATCTCGTCGTCGAGCTCGGCGCACGTGCCGACCGGAACCGTCGACTTTCCGACGACCAAGTGGTGCCCGCGCAAGTGCCCGACCAATGCCCGGACCGCGGTGCGCAGCGCGGTGAGGTCGGCCGCCCCCGACGTCGGTTGCTGCGGCGTCCCGACGCAGAGGAAGTGGACGCGTGCGAGTCGTGCCGCCTCGGCGGTGTCGGTGGTGAAGCGCAGCCGGCCCGCGGCGATGTTGCGCCGCAGCACGTCGTCGAGACCCGGTTCGAAGAAGGGGGTTTCGCCCGCAGCCAGGGCGGCGGTCTTGGCGGCGTCGACATCGACGCCCAGCACGTCGTGGCCGAGCTCGGCCATGCAGGCGGCGTGGGTCGCCCCGAGGTATCCGCAGCCGATCACTGTCATTTTCATGACTTCATGGCTACCGGGGTCGCACGGCCCGCCGGTGACGCGACGCTGACCGCGGCGCTACGACTTGATGAAGTTCAGGTACGCCTTCGACGGGGTCGGGCCGCGCTGGCCCTGGTACTTCGAGCCGACCGCGGCGCTGCCGTACGGGTGCTCGGCCGGGCTGGACAGCTTGATCAGGCACAGCTGCCCGATCTTCATACCCGGCCACAGGGTGATCGGCAGATTGGCGACGTTGGAAAGCTCCAGAGTGATGTGTCCGGAGAACCCTGGATCGATGAAGCCAGCGGTCGAATGCGTCAGCAGGCCCAGCCGTCCCAACGACGACTTACCCTCGAGTCGCCCGGCCAAGTCGTCGGGCAAGGTGCAGACCTCAAGGGTGGAGCCGAGGACGAACTCGCCGGGGTGCAGCACGAACGGCTCGCCGTCGGCGCGCTCCACCAGCGTCGTCAGGTCGTCTTGGCGCTGCGCCGGATCGATGTGGGTGTAGCGCGTGTTGTTGAAGACACGGAACAGGCCGTCGAGGCGCACGTCCACGCTCGACGGCTGGACGAGGCCGGGTTCGAACGGCTCGATCTGCAGCCGACCGGAGTCGAGCTGGGCGCGGATATCGCGGTCGGAGAGCAGCACGGTTGCAAAGGCTATCGGATCGGTGCGCCGTGCCGCGCGGTTAGTGCAGCAGCCCTCGGTGCGACGCGCGGTGAACACCGCCGACCACTGCTTTGATAGGGTGTGATTCGCGCGAGGCCAAGGCCTCACAGGCCGATGTAGTTTAGTGGTAGAACATCAGCTTCCCAAGCTGAGAGTGCGGGTTCGATTCCCGTCATCGGCTCCAAAACATGCAGGTCAGAGCTGTAAATGTGCGATAGTAGGGCTGTGGCAACACCTCACGGCAACACAGTTCCGCGTTTCGCGCAGGTAGGCACCCGATCTGCGTGCCCGTCAGGCGGCATCTGATGGCGTCCATCCAGTCGCGCAAGCACAAGGACGGCAGCGTCACCCACCGCGTCCTGTGGCGCGACGGCGGCCGCCAACGCTCCCTCACCTTCGAAGACATCACCTCCGCCGAAGGGTTCCGCAGCAACATCGACGCCTACGGGTCAACTGAAGCGCTCGCCATCCTCGACATCACCGACACCTCCGACGAACAGACCCTCGGCGAATGGGTCGACCAGTACGTCGACACCCTGGCCGGGATCGGCGACGGCACCCGCAAGCAGTACCGCCGCTACGCAGCCCACGACCTCGCCGCGCTGCGCCCCCTGCCACTACCGGCGATCACCGAGACCACCGTCAAGAAGTGGCTCCTCGACCTCGAAGTCAGCAAGGCCGCGGGCAAGACGGTGCAGAACAAGCACGCATTCCTGTCCGGCGCGCTGAAGGCGGCGGTACGGGGCGGGCTCATCGACCGAAATCCCTGCGAGGGGCAGCGCATCAAACGCACCGAGCGCCGAGAGATGGTGATGCTGTCGCGCGACGAGTTCGACCAGGTGCACGCCGCCATCGGGCGCGAACTGTGGGCCGACCTCGCGATGTGGCTGGTGTCGACCGGTATGCGGTTCGGGGAGGCGACCGCGCTGCGCGCCACCGACGTCGACCTCGATGCCGGCACCTGCCGGATCGCCCGCGCGTGGAAACGGTCCGAACAAGGGTGGGAGGTCGGTCCGCCGAAGACGCGGCGGTCGGTGCGCACCATCAACCTGCCCGCGCCTGCGGTCGACGTGGCGCGGCGCCGTGCGGCCGACGGCGGCGAGTACATGTTCGTCAACGGTGCCGGGTCACCGGTACGTCAGCAGAACTTCTTCAACGAGGCATGGAGCGAAGCCCGCAAGGCCCTCGCGCCGAAGACTCCGCGCATCCACGATCTGCGCCACACCTGCGCCTCTTGGATGATCGGCGCCGGGGTGCCGCTGGTCGTCGTATCCCGCCATCTCGGGCACGAGGACATCACCACGACCGCCAACACGTACAGCCACGTCGATCGGGCGTCGGGCAAAGCCGCGGCCGATGCGATCAGCAAAATCCTGGGCTAGGAACGACGAAAAGGCCCCCGGCTCTCGACGGTGAAGTCGAGAGCCGGGGGCCAGAATTCGGACGTGGATCTACAGGTATTCGCGCAGCTCCTCGGGCACTTCGGGATGGGGGTGGCCGGGTGCGATGTCCGACAGCGCGGCGGCCAACCGTCGGATGTAGCCGATGGCCGCCCAGAAGCGGCGTTTCTGATCGGTCAACTGCACTTCGAGGTCGGCGACCGTCTTGGACAGCGTGTCAATGCGCTCGTCGGTGACGCGCCGGTACTCC
>DLKD01000063.1:265-3378 GCA_002477755.1 Gordonia sp. UBA7599 | reverse complement strand
ACATCATGGAGTTCTGCAAGGCCTACAACGCGGCGACTGAGAATCAGCGCGGCAACGTGGTGCCGGTCGAGATCTTTGTGTACGAAGACCGCTCGTTTGACTTCAAGCTGAAGACCCCGCCCGCGGCCAAGTTGCTGCTCAAGGCGGCCGGTCTGCAGAAGGGCTCCGGCGAGCCGCACGTCAAGAAGGTCGGCAAGGTGACCATGGACCAGGTCCGTGAGATCGCCAAGACCAAGGCCGAGGATCTCAACGCCAACGATATCGATCAGGCTGCGAAGATCATCGCCGGTACCGCCCGTTCCATGGGCATCACCGTCGAGGGCTAGCGAAGCGCCCTCGCCCATGTGGCCGAGGGCTAGCGAGATCGCCCCTGTCGATGTGGACAACGGGCTAACAACAGAAACACCTCGTGGGAGGGCCGGCTCGGCCCATCAACCACTCACCCGGGACCAACCCGGAGAAGGAACAGAGCAATGGCACAGAAGAGCAAGGCCTACCGCGCCGCAGCGGAGAAGGTCGACCGCGAGAACCTGTACAGCCCGCTGGAGGCTGCACAGCTCGCCAAGGACACGTCGTCGAAGAACTCCGACTCGACCGTCGAGGTCGCGATCCGACTCGGCGTCGACCCCCGTAAGGCCGATCAGCTGGTCCGCGGCACCGTCAACCTGCCGCACGGCACCGGTAAGACCGCCCGCGTGATCGTGTTCGCGGCCGGCGAGAAGGCCGACGAGGCCCGCGCCGCCGGTGCTGACGAAGTCGGTGCCGAGGACCTGATCGAGAAGATCCAGGGCGGCTGGCTGGAGTTCGACGCCGCGATCGCGACGCCGGATCAGATGGCGAAGGTCGGCCGGATCGCCCGCGTCCTGGGCCCCCGCGGCCTGATGCCGAACCCGAAGACGGGCACGGTGACCACCGACGTCACCAAGGCCGTCAACGACATCAAGGGCGGCAAGATCAACTTCCGCGTCGACAAGGCTGCCAACCTGCACTTCGTGATCGGCAAGGCCTCGTTCACCCCCGAGCAGCTGGCTGAGAACTACGGTGCCGCGTATGACGAGATCCTGCGCGCCAAGCCGTCGGCTGCGAAGGGTCGTTACATCAAGAAGGTCACCGTCTCCACGACGACTGGCCCGGGCATCCCGGTCGACCCGACCGTCACCCGCAACTTCGCCGAGGCCGCGCAGGCGTAGGCCGCGTCGACCCCAGCAGTTCCGGCAAACCCAGTACCTGTTTGGTGCTGGGTTTGTCCGTTTCTGTCGGGGTTATCGAACCCGTTCGGTCCGACCCAACAGAAATCCTGCGGTGGTGAAGGCGCTCGGGTTGTTGGCTCCCATGTTCAGGAACAGTCCAAAGGTGCGGTCGCTCTCGGTGGGAAAGAAGGCAATGCTAAAGGTTAGCCAACCCTAATCAGCCTGTCGATGGTCGGCATTCGACGGTCCCGATATGAATCCGGTGTCGGGTGTAGCGGTCTGCGGGTTTGCGTGGCCGCAGTCCGATACGTTTGCCACATGGATCTCAACGGCGCGACTGCCATCGTCACCGGAGCGGCGAGCGGCATCGGCGCCGCACTCGCCACGGAACTCGTCCGACGCGGAGCCCGCGTCGTCATCGCCGATCTCGATCTCGATTCGTCGCGCGCGGTCGCAGACCGGCTGCCCGACGGCAGTGCCGTCGCGGTCGCCGGCGATACGAGCGAGCACGGGGTCATCGCCGCGCAGATCAAGGCCGCCGAGGATGCGTTCGGCCCCGTCGACCTGTACTTCGCCAACGCCGGGATCGGCACCGGCGCGGGTCTGGGTGCCAGCGACGACGAGTGGGCGCGGTCGATCGATGTGAACCTGCTGGCGCATGTGCGCGCGGCGCAGGCGCTGGTACCGGGGTGGGTCGAGCGGGGCGGCGGCTACTTCGTCGTCACCGCGTCGGCCGCCGGATTGCTCTCGCAGATCGGCTCGGCGACCTATTCCACCACCAAGCACGCGGCCGTCGGCTTCGCCGAGTGGCTCTCCATCACCTACGGCGATCACGGGGTGGGTGTGAGCTGCCTCTGCCCGATGGGCGTCGAGACCGCGCTGCTGGCACCCGATCGCGAGGTCGGCGACGAGGAGGCGCTCATGCTTCACACCGTCCGCTCCGCGGGCGCCGTGCTCACCCCGGAGGCCGTCGCCATCGCGACGCTCGACGCCGTCGCCGACGGGCGGTTCCTCGTGCTGCCGCACCCAGAGGTCCTCGACATGTACCGCGGGAAGGGCGCGGACTATGACCGATGGATCGGCGGGATGCGCCGACTTGAACGTGCGATGCGGAAATCTGTGAAAACAACTGGAGGCGAACAATGACCATTCCCGCGTTCTCGAAAGAGAGCAACGACTACCGCGCCAGCCTGATCGAGTTCATGGACACCCATGTCTATCCGGCCGAGTCGGTCTACCACGAGCAGCTGGTGGCGTCGGGCAACCCGCACTTCCAACCGCCCATCCTGGAGGAGTTGAAGGCGCAGGCGCGTGAGCGCGGGCTGTGGAACCTCTTCCTCCCATATCCCGAGTGGGGAGCGGGTCTCTCCAATCTCGACTATGCGCCGCTCGCGGAGATCATGGGCCGCTCGGAGATCGCGCCCGAAGTCTTCAACTGCAACGCCCCCGACACCGGGAACATGGAGGTGCTGACACTGTTCGGCACTGATGAGCACAAGGAGCGCTGGCTCAAGCCGCTGCTGGCCGGGGAGATCCGGTCAGCATTCGCGATGACCGAGCCCGCCGTTGCGAGCTCGGATGCGACGAACATCGAGATGTCGATGCGCCGCGACGGTGACTCCTACATCCTCAACGGCCGCAAGTGGTTCGCCTCCAACGCGATGCACCCCAACTGCAAGGTGCTGATCGTCATGGGCAAGACCGATCCGGAGGCCGCCACCCACCGGCAGCAGTCCATGATGGTCGTGCCGATCGACGCGCCCGGTGTCACCGTCGTACGCAACCTGCCGGTGTTCGGCTACCAGGACCGCGAGGGGCACGCCGAGATCACCTTCGAGGACGTCCGTGTGCCCGCTGCCGACGTGCTGGCCGGTGAGGGGGAGGGCTTCGCCATCGCCCAGGCCCGCCTCGGCCCCGGCCGCA
>DLKD01000063.1:0-144 GCA_002477755.1 Gordonia sp. UBA7599 | reverse complement strand
CATCCACCACTGCATGCGCACCGTCGGGATCGCCGAGCGCTCACTGGAACTCATGTGCAAACGGGCCAACGAGCGCGTGACGTTCGGCAAGCCCCTGGCGGCACGTGCCAACATTCAGGACTGGATCGCCGAGTCGCGGATCGA
>DLKD01000134.1:23230-65557 GCA_002477755.1 Gordonia sp. UBA7599 | reverse complement strand
ATGCCCTGCTCGCGCTCGGCGCGCAGGCCGTCGGTGAGCAGCGCGAGATCGGTGAACTCGGTGCCGCGCTGCACGCTGGTCCGCTCGATCGCCTCGAGCTGGTCGGTGAAGATGCTCTTCGAGTCGTAAAGAAGCCGACCGATCAGCGTCGACTTCCCGTCGTCGACCGAGCCGGCGGTCGCCAGGCGCAACAGTTCGCTGCGATGCGGGGTAGTCATCAGAAGTACCCCTCCTTCTTCCGGTCTTCCATGCCCGCCTCGGAAATACGATCGTCGGCGCGCGTGGCGCCGCGCTCGGTGATCCGCGTCGCGGAAATCTCCTCGATCACCTTCTCGACGGTGTCGGCGTCGGACTCCACGCAACCGGTACAGGTCGCGTCGCCGACGGTCCGGAAGCGCACCCGCTCAGTGTGGCTGGTCTCGCCGTCGTAGGTCTCCAAGAATCGGGTCTGCGCCAGCAGCATCCCGTCGCGCGGGACGACCTCGCGCTCATGGGCGTAGTAGATCGACGGCAGTTCGATGTCCTCGGCGGCGATGTACTGCCAGATGTCGAGCTCGGTCCAATTGGAGAGCGGGAAGACGCGGATGTGCTCGCCGGAGTGGTGACGGCCGTTGTAGAGGTGCCACAGCTCGGGGCGCTGCGCACGGGGATCCCAACCGCCCTCGCGGTTACGGAAGCTGAAGACGCGCTCCTTGGCGCGGGCCTTCTCCTCGTCGCGCCGCGCGCCGCCGAACACCGCGTCGAAGCGGTTCTCGGTGATGCCGCGCAGCAGTGCCGCAGTTTGCAGCCGATTACGGCTGGTACCCGGGCCGGTCTGCTCCACGACGCGACCGGCATCGATGTCGTCCTGCACGTGGCTCACGACCAGGCGCGCGCCGGTCTGCTCGACGAGCCGGTCGCGGAACTCGATGACCTCGTCGAAGTTGTGCCCCGTGTCGACGTGCATCAGGGTGAAGGGCGGCGGCGCCGGCCAAAAGGCCTTGCGGGCCACGGCGTACATCACGACCGAGTCCTTGCCGCCCGAGAACAGCATGCCGGGGTTGCTGAAGGTCGCCGCGACCTCGCGGAATATGTGCACCGACTCGGCCTCGAGGGCCTGTAGGTGGGTCAGCTCGTAGCGGGTCTCGCTCACCGTGACGCCTTCTCTTGACATGTCGAGTATTCGACACTATGTGTTGACAATATGACAGCGACCGTAGGCGACAGCTCGACGCGGCGTCAACTGTCGCCGCCAACGCGACGGGTCGTCACGGTTCTGGACGCCCTTATCGACGCCTCGATCCGCCACCCCGAGCGTCGCAACACGCTCGCTGACATTGTGCGCGACACCGGGCTGCCGCGGGCGACGACGCACGCGATCGTCGTCGAACTCGCCGACTTGGGCTGGGTGCACCGCGGCGAGGACGGCACCATCGCCGTCGGTCCGGGGCTGGTCGCCACCGCATCCCGGGTCCTGGGTGCCGATCGGCTCACCGCCTCGGCGCGTCCGGTCTTGGCCGACCTGGCGAACGCGCTGCAGATGCCCGTCTTCCTCGCCCGCCGGATCGACGAGGAGACAGTGACAGCCGTCGAGTACGCATGGCCGCGTGCGGCAACGCGGGTACCCACGCTCCCGGTGGGCCGGCGCATCGATCTGCGCCCGCCGATCTGCCGCGAATTCATCGCCTGGGAGGCGCCCGCGGTGCGCGAGCGGTGGATCGAGGCGGCTGAGCCGTCGAACCAAGCACGGTTGCGGCAGGTGCTGGCGGTCGTTGCCGAGCGCGGGTACTCCGTCGAGCGCGTCGCCGATGAGCACCGCACGGTCATTGACGCCCTGACCACCATGGCGAGCGTGCCCCCGGCGCTGCGTCACCGGGTAGGCGCACTGGTCGGCGAGTTGTCGGCCGTCGACTACCTGCCGGAGGAGTTGATCGGTGAGATCGGCGCGGTCACCGTCGGTGCGCCGGTGTTCGAGGGAACCCAGGTGGTCGGGTCGGTGGTCGCCTGCCCGAACACGACGATGAGCGCCGACACCTTGGAGCGCCTGGGACGGGACGTCGTTGCTGCGGCACAGCGGCTGAGATCAGCCCCGTAGGACTACGATCCGGACATGGCGCAAACGCCCCGCAAGCTCGGCAGCACGGACCCGACCGCCTCACCGGGAGGCGCGTCCCGGGTGGCCTGGAAGCTGGACCTGCCGGACCGACATCTCGACGCCAATCTCCTCCGCCTCCCACCGGGCGGCTCCATCGCCACGCACACCGGCGGCGAGGTCGATGTGCTGGTCCACGTGGTCGACGGATCCGGGGTGGTCGGCATTGAGGACGGCGGGATCGAGGTCACCGCAGGCGACTTGGTCTGGCTGCCGCGGTTCTCGACGCGGTCGTTCACCGCGGGCGAGGACGGTTTGGGCTATCTAACGGTGCACACGCACCGCGAGCCGTCCCTGACTATCAAGCCCTTCGGCGGCTAACGACCCGGCGGCGTCTTCGTCTTGGCGTCGACGAACAGCGCGAAAGCCCCGTAGAGAGCCAGCAGGACGATCCCGATCCAGATCAGGCCCTTGATCAGCGGGTACAGGAACATCAACGCGATGAGCCCCAGGGCGATGATGGCGAGCGCTTTCCACATACCTCCACTTTGCCCGTATCGGCCGCCGCTGTCACCCACGGCTACCAACCAAGCACTTGCTAGGTTAGTCTGGACGGCATGAGTGACGCCGTGATCCCACCGCCGCTGAGCCCCGACGAACTTGGTCCCGATACCAGCCCGGTCGCCTACGAAACCGCACTCGACGGGGCACTCGCCTACGTCACGCTCAACCGCCCCGATTTCCGCAACGCGCAGAACTCGGTGATGACGTATTCGCTGGACTCGGCGTTCCGCAAGGCCGTCGACGATCCCGCGGTGAAAGTGATCGTCCTGCGCGCGGCCGGCAAGCACTTCTCCGCCGGCCACGACATCGGCACCCCCGAGCGCGACTTCCACGTCTACTACGACAACGCCGCGACACTGCACTGGGACCACACCACACCCGGAGGTAGCGCGGAAACACCGATGACCGCCGACCAGCGCCTGGCCCGCGAGACCGAGGTCTACATGGGTATGTGTCGCCGCTGGCGCGACATCCCCAAGCCGGTCATCGCCCAGGTCCACGGCGCCTGCATCGCAGGCGGACTCATGCTGGCCTGGAGCTGCGACTTCATCGTGGCCGCCGACGACGCCTTCTTCTCCGACCCGGTCGCCCGCATGGGCATCCCTGGCGTCGAGTACTTCGCCCACGCCTTCGTCCTGGGCCCGCGCCGGGCCAAGGAAATCCTGTTCACCGGCGAGCGCTTCACCGCCGCCCAGGCGCTCGACTGGGGCATGGTCAACCACGTCGTCGCGCGCGACGACCTCGAGGCCAAGGTCACCTCGATCGCCGAGCAGATCGTCGCCATGCCGATGCAGGGGTTGTTCCTCTCCAAGAAAGCGGTCAACATCTGCGAGGACCAGATGGGGATGCGCAACGCGATGGACTCGGTCTTCGGCTGGCACCACTACGCGCATGCCGCCAACGCCGAGGGCGGGGGCGACTCGTTGGGCGGGATGGATGCGAAGTCGATGAAGTCCTCGGCCGCCGGGAGCGCAGCGAGCGGGGCCAATCAATCTGCCGAGAAATCTGCGAAGGCGTAGCGCCATGGATCTCCTTTTCGACGACGATGCCCAGGCCTTCCGTACCGAGGTGCGATCCTGGCTCGACGAGAACGTTCCGGCACAGCCGCTCCCCTCGATGGACACCGCCGAGGGCTTTGAGGCCCACCGCGCGTGGGAGGCGAAGATGGCCGACGCCCGGATGTCGGTGGTCAGCTGGCCCGTCGAATACGGCGGCCGCGACGTACCGCTGCTGCACTGGGTGATCTTCGAGGAGGAGTACTACCGCTCCGGCGCGCCCGGACGCGTCAGCCAGAACGGGATCTTCCTGTTGGCGCCGACGCTGTTCGAGCACGCGAGCAAAGAGCAGCTGGACAAGATCATGCCGCGCATGGCCCGCGCCGACGACATCTGGGGCCAGGCGTGGAGTGAGCCCGAAGCGGGCTCCGACCTGGCGTCGCTGCGCTCCACCGCGACGCGCACCGAGGGCGGCTGGCTGCTCAACGGGCAGAAGACGTGGAGTTCACGCTCGTCGTTCGCCGACTGGGGCTTCGGCCTGTTCCGCTCGGACAAAGAGGCCCAAAAGCACAGGGGCATCACCTATTTCATGTTCGATCTTCGGTCACCCGGAGTCACCGTCCGGCCGATCGCCCAGCTCGACGGTGAGCCCGGCTTCGCCGAGTTGTTCCTGGAGGACGTGTTCGTCCCCGACGACCCGGCAGATCCGGCGAACTCCGGCGTCATCGGCGAGGTCAACAACGGCTGGAAGGTCGCGATGAGCACGGCGGCCAACGAGCGCGGACTCTCGCTGCGCTCCCCCGGCCGCTTCCTGGCCACCACCGACCGGCTCGTCGACCTCTGGCGCACCCGGGCTTCGGACACCCCACCGACGGCCTCGACCGACCAGGGGGTCGTCGACGCCTGGATCGGCGCGCGCGCCTACGAGCTGTCCACCTACGCGACGGTCAGCCGGCTCGCCGCGGGCGGCCAACTCGGCATGGAGTCATCGATTAACAAGGTGTTCTGGTCGCAGTGGGACATCGCTGCCCACGAGACCGCCCTGGCACTGCAGGGGGCCGACGCCGAACTGGCCGACGGCTGGACCGACGGCTACCTCTTCTCACTGTCGGGCCCGATCTACGCGGGTACCAACGAGATCCAACGCAACGTCATCGCCGAGCGACTCCTCGGCCTGCCCCGAGGGGACCGCTGACATGGAGTTCCTCCTCGACGACGAACACGTCGGCCTTGCCGAGACCATCGACGGCCTCGCCAGCCGACTCGACGCCGTCGCCGCCAACCGGGCCTGGGCCGACGGCGACACCGCGCCTGGGTTGAAGCTCTGGTCGTCGCTCGCCGAGCTCGGTATCACCGGACTCCTCGTCGACGACGAGCACGGCGGCGCGGGGGCCGGCGCCATCGAGATGACCGTCGCCGCCGAGGCGTTGGGCCGTCACGCGGTTCCCGGACCGGTAGCCGAAACGCTGGCCGCCGTACCGATCGCCCTGCGCTCCGCCGGACGCGGCGCCGAGCTCGCCTCGTTGGCGGAAGGCTCTCTCGCCACGATCGCCGTCGGAGCCTGGCAGCCACGCGCCGCCGACCCGGTCGCTGCGACCGTCTACACCCTCGTCGACGGGGAGCTTGGCATCGGAACGGCCGAGCAGCCGCTGGTCACCGTCGACCCGTCGCGCACCGTCGCTGACGTCACGACCGGCACGGCACTGGGTTCCGCCGATGCCGACGAAGTGCTCAACTACGGCGCGCTCGCGACGGCGGCACAACTGTTGGGCCTGGGCACGACGATGCTCGACCTGGCCGCCGAGTACGCCAAGACCCGCCAGCAGTTCGGGCGCGCGATCGGTTCCTTCCAGGCGGTCAAACACCACCTCGCCGACGTGGCCATCGCCCTGGAGATGGCCCGGCCGCTCGTGCACGGTGCCGCCCTTGCACTCGATGGTCAGGTTCCCGACGGCGTGAACACCGACCGCGAGGTGTCCGCGGCCAAGGTTGCCGCTGGCGATGCCGCCTACCTGGCCGCGCGCCGATCCCTGCAGGTGCTGGGGGCGATCGGCTACACAGTTGAACACGACCTCTCGCTGTACTTGACCAAAACACAGGCGCTGCAGAGCGCATGGGGCACGGCGGCCGCGCACCGGCAGCGGATCCTGGAGACCCTGCGATGACCACCGAGACCATTTCCGCGGAGGACCTGGTCGCGCTGCGCGATTCGGTAGCCGACCTGTTGGGGCGCCGCGGCGGCAGCGAAGCCGTGCGCGCGGCGATCGCGTCTGACCGGCGCACTGACGAGCGGCTGTGGGAGGGACTCACCGAGATCGGCGCGCCGGCACTGGCCATCCCGGAGGAACTCGGCGGCGTCGGCGCGGGCTGGACCGGGTTGGCCGCCGTCGTCGAGGAAGTCGGCGCAGCACTGGCACCGGTCCCCCTGTTCTCGTCGGCCGTGCTGGCGACCGGAGCACTCCTCGTCGCGCTCGAGCACAACGGTTCCGACGACGGGTCGTCGGTGCTCGTCGAAGCGCTCGCCAGCGGCGAACGGATCGCGACGCTGTGTGCGGCGAGCGAACATTCCTGGGACACACCGAGGGTCACCGCCGACGGCGGAATCCTCAACGGCACCGCGCACTACGTGACCGATGCCGAGGCCGCCACCGATCTGGTCGTTCTGGCTGGCGGTGGACCGGTCGTGACGCTGCACCACGTACCCGCGGATGCACCCGGCGTCGAGATCCGCCCGGTCGCCACCATGGACCCGACCCGACCGCTCTCCGAGGTGTCGTTCACCGACGTGTCGGCGACGGCGATCGGTGCCCCCGACGACCTCGTCGCCCGCGTGCGCGACCTGGTGTGGGCACTGCTGGCCGTCGAGCAGGTCGGTGCCGCCGGCGCCGCGCTCCGGATGACAGTCGAATACACCAAGGAGCGCAAGCAGTTCGGGCGGGTGATCGGCTCGTTCCAGGCACTCAAGCACCGTATGGCCGACATGTACGCCGACGTCGAGACGTCGCGCTCCATCGCCTACGCGGCGGTCGAGGCGATCGGGACGTCCGAGGGTGCTGAGCTGGCGGCCGCCGCGCACGTCTACTGCTCGGAGGCGTTCGGACGCGTGACCGGTGAGGCGATCCAGCTGCACGGCGGCATCGGCATCACCTGGGAGCACGACATCCAGCTGTACTTCAAACGCGCCGCCTCATCGGCGCAGTTCTTCGGCCAGCCGGTCGATATCCTGGCGGCTACGCGCCTCCCCTAGCGTCACGGTGGTCGAATGCCCGCGGCGCAGGTGCGGGTGTATCGAGACCCGAGCCCGTCAGGTACCGCTGAAGGTTGGGCCCGACGTCGGCGACGAGTTCGTCGATCGACATCGACGCGACGGGCTCTATCTGCAGGAGTTTCCGCACCACCAGCAGCCCCGCCATCTGCGAGGCGACCAGTGCCGTGCGCTTCGCACCGTCGCCGATCTCCTCGTCGACCCGCACCCGGACGTCCTTGAGTACGACGTCGGTTAGAAAGGTCCGCAGCAACGACTCGTCACCCCCGGCGACGGCGCTGCGGAAGGCGGCGACCGCCCCCATCCCGATCGGGGAATCCCACAGCCCGACGATCGTCCGGATGAGTACCTCCCCAAGTCTGTCGAGAGGTGCGTCACCGAGGGTGCGCACCACCATCGCAGGGTCTCCCGGCAGGGCCACGACCTCGACGAAGAGATCGTGTTTCGTACCGAAATAGTGGTGCACCAGGGCCGAGTCGACGCCTGCCGCGGCGGCGATCGAGCGGATCGACGCCTTGTCGAAGCCGACCTCGGCAAACCGGCTTCGCGCCGCGGCGAGGATCACCGACCTCGTGTCCGAAGACCCGGGCCGACGGCCCGTCCGCCCACCGCTCATGCTGTCCGCCGGCGCAGCGTCGCGGCTCCGAGGCACAGCGCGACGAGCGCGAAGGCCGCGATGATCGCGATGTCACGCCACATCTGCCCGGTCGCCGACGGGTGCTGCGACACCTCGTTCAGCGCATCGACGGCGTAACTCAGCGGGAGCACGTTGCTGATGGCCTCCAGCCACCCCGGCAGTTGGTGGCGCGGGACCAACAATCCGCACAGGAACAGCTGCGGTGCGACGACCAGCGGCATGAACTGCACGGCCTGGAATTCGGTGCGGGCGAAGGCACTGGCCAACAGTCCCAGTGCGACGCCGAGTACGGCCACCACGACGGCGACGAGAATCACCAGCCACACACCGCCGGCGGGATCGAGACCGAGGAACCAGAAGCTCACCGCACAGGCGACCGCGGCCTGGACCGTCGCTGCCACCGAGAAGGCCGTGCCGTAGCCCCCGAGGAGGTCGAGCTTGCGCATCGGCGTCGTCATCAGCCGCTCCAACGTTCCCGACGACCGCTCGCGCTGCATCGCGATCGCCGTGATGAGGAACATGACGACAAACGGGAGGATCCCGAGCATGCTGATGCCGACTCGGCTGAACAGCGTCGGTTGGCCGGGCATCGTCGGATAGTCCTGGTAGACGAAGTAGACCAGCACCATCAGCAGTGACGGCACGGCGACGATCATCGCCAGCGTCCGGTGGTCGGCGCGGAGTTGCTTGAGGATGCGGACCGTCGTCGCCAGGTATGGGGTCGTCATTGTGCTGCTCCAGCCGCTTGGATGAGAGTCAGGAACGCTTGATCGAGGTTGGACTCCCCGGTGCGTGCGCGTAGTTCGGCGGGCGTCAGCTCGGCGAGAAGTCGCCCCTCCCGCATCAGGAGCAGTTGATCGCAGTGCTCGGCCTCGTCCATGACATGACTCGAGACGAGCAGCGTCACACCCCGCGCGGCCAGGTCGTGGAACCGGGCCCACAGCTCCGCGCGCAGGACCGGATCGAGACCGACGGTCGGCTCGTCGAGGATGAGTAGTTCCGGATCGGCTACGAGGGCGCACGCCAGCGAGACCCGGGTCTTCTGACCTCCGGACAGCTCATCGCCGCGGTGCTTCGTACGGTCGGAGAGACCGACAAGGTCAATGGCCGCCGCCACGTCATCGCGCGACCGACCGTAGACCGCCGCGAAGTAGGCGACGTTGTCGCGCACGGACAGATCGTCGTAGATGCTCGGCGCCTGGGTCACGTACCCCACACGTCGGCGCAGCGACGGTGATCCGGCCGGTTCACCCAAGACGGTGAGCTCGCCGGACTCGACGATCTGGGTACCGACGATCGAACGCATCAGCGTCGTCTTCCCACATCCCGACGGTCCCAGGAGGCCGGTGATCGAGCCACGCTCGACAGTCAGGCCGACGTCGCGCAGAACTTCGGTCGCGCCGCGTTTGACCCGGAGGTTGCGAACCTCGACCGCGAGTAATTCATCACTCGGTGAACTCATCATGCGATGAAATGTAGCGCGCATTGAGCCCTGCGTCAATGGATTCGGGCTCGCTCGACGCGGATTCAGGCTCGCTCGGCGACGGATCGGGCTCGCTCGGCGCTGAAATGGGCTCAGTCGGCGAAGGCTTCGCGGACCTGCTCGACGGTCAGACCGTAATCGGCGAGGTCGTAGCGGTGCTGTGGCTTGCGGTCACCGGAGGCACTCTCCTCGTCGAGAGCGGTCATGGCCGCGCGCGCCTGCTCCGACGGCTCGGTGCCCAGCGCCGCGTACACCTTCTCGACGGTGCCGAAAGGATCGCTGCGCAGATCGGCGAAGTCGACGTCGACGAACTGCGCCGGATCGTATTTCGCCCGCGCGGCGGTGAAATCGCGCAGCCCGCGCGACCACAGCGCAAGTTGGTCCCGCCCGATCTGCTCGCCGACGAAGGTCGTCGACCAACCCGGCGTCGCGTGTTCGGCGAGGCTGCACATCGACGCGATGATCGTTTCCGGCGCACGGTGGGTCTGCACCACCAAGGCATCTGGATAGGCCGCCATCAGGGCGTCCAGCGCGAACAGGTGGCTCGGGTTCTTCAAGACCCAGCGCTTCTCCGGCGAGGTGCTGCCGATCAGCTGCAAGTTGCGGCGATGGCGCTGATAGGCCGGCGTCCAGTCCTGCGCGGCCAGCCACGACGAATAGGTCGGCACGTGCGCCAGCGATTCGTAGGAGATCGACATGATGTCCTGGCGCAGCAGCTGCCAGCACTCCTCCACCTCGGCGGCGGTCATATAGTGCAGGCCCATGAACTCGGGGTTCTCGACGTGGTGCAGCGCGAGTCCGGCGTCGATCTGCTGGTACACCGGGTTGGCGGCCCACTCCCCGCGCGGCGGGCGCGGCTGCGGGAACTCGGCCAGCCACATCTCCAACCCTTGGTGAGCCGGATCAGCCGACAGCAGCCGGTGCAGTGCGGTGGTTCCGGTGCGCGGAAGACCCGTGACGAAGATCGGGCGGGTGATCTCCACGTCGGCGTATCCGGGGTTGGCCTTCCACGACGCTTCAGACAGCAGGCGGGCGACAAGTGCGCCCTTGAGGAAAAACCGGAACATCTTGGACCCGAGAGGGGTGAGGCCCGCTTCGTCGCGGTAGGAGTCGAGCAGGATGGCCAACGCCTCGCGGTAACCGGTGTCGTCGCCGAAATCGGTGAGTCCGGTTGCACGCGTTGCTGATTCGTGGAGGTCGTCGACGGTGCCGACGCTGGTCTTGCGGTCCGCGTCAGTCATGATATTCGCCGCAGTTCACGTCCAGCGTGTGCCCGGTGATCGCACTCGCCAGGTCCGACGCGAGGAACAGGGCGGCGCGGGCAATCTCGTCGGGGGTGGGAAGGCGCTTGAGGTCGCTCTTGGAGGCCGTCTGCTCGTAGACCTGCTCAGTGGTGATGCCGTACTTCTTGGCGATCTCTCCGAAGTACCACTTGAGCTGGTCGTCCCAGATATAGCCCGGGGCGACGCTGTTGATACGGATTCCCTTGTCGCCCAGCTCTGTTGCCAGCGTTTGCGACATCGCCAGCAGTGCCGACTTGGCCAGTTTGTAGCTGCCGTAGCGCGGCTCGGAGTGGCGGATCACCATCGAGTTGATGTTGACGATCGAGCCCTTCGACGCCTCCAGCGGCTCGGTGAACGCCTTGATGACGCGCAGTGTGCCCAGCACGGTCAGTTCCAGACCGGCGGTGATCTGCTCGAAGTCGGTGCGCGCCAACGGTTTCATCGACGGCATCGCGAAGGCGTTGTTGATCACGACGTCGGCGCCGCCGTACTCCGCGACGACCGTCCGCACGAGCGAGTCGACCGCCTCGTCGTCGGTGATGTCGGTCGGGACGGCCAACGCGATGCCACCACCGTCGATGATCTCGTCGCGGATCTCGTTCAGTCGCGACTCGGTGCGTGCGGCGAGGACGACCTTTGCCCCTTGCGCCGCAGCCTGCAGGCAGAGCGCCTTACCCAGTCCAGGGCCGACACCGGAGACGACGACGGTCCTGCCGTCCAGTAGCCCGTTCACGCCAACATCCTCCTTGCGAACGCGCGTTGACGGGCCGCTATGCGCGCGGCCCAGCCCTGCTCATCGATCCGGTTCTCGTCGTAGAACGGCAGTCTCGCCGCCACCTCGTCGAGGTCGACGACCTCGGCGGTCGGACCGAGTTCGACGCCGATCGGGTCGTCGGTGCGCTGCCAGCGGAACTGCAGAATGCCGCGCCGGCGGCCGGTCGTCTCGACCCAGTTGGCGACCCCGGGATTGCGCGCGGAGATCACCATGCGGATCTTGCCGTCGGGATCGGTTTGTGCCTGCGCCGAGGTAAGGGAAGTCTGGTGGTTCACGTAGTCCAGCGAGATGTACCAGAGGCTGCCGAGCTGGAACCCCTGGTAGGGCGCGTCGCTGTCCGGGACGGTCACGATCATCGCCTTGTCCTCCGGCAGGTCGAAGTGACCGACCGACGAGAATTGGGTGGCAAGTCCGCCGGGCGTAGGCCGCGGCGCCGTGAACGTGTTGACGGGTTCGTCGAGGTAGAACCACTTGGGGAAGTTGAACCAGGTGTGGATGCGCGAAGTCAGCATCTTCGCCGCGGTGGCATACCGGCGCTTGACCCGCTCCAGGCTCGGCTCGTCCGGCGCGGTCCCGGCGGTGTCGGTGCGCTCAATGGTCACGAGCCCCCGCTGTGCATCCCAGTCGGAGTACACCTCGCGCACCGCCAGGGTCGTCGCGCCGTCGGGAAGGACGAAGTAGTCATCCGGGGCGTCGTCGCGGGCAGGCCCGAAAGTCAGCTCGAACGTGCCGTCCGCGGCAATGGTCAGGCGACGGTCGTCGAATGCGGAATCCCCGTCGGGCACCGAGTCCGCCGAGTATTCCCCGCACAACACCTGGAAACTCAAATCCGTTGTGCTGCCGCGCCTTCCGCGTACCACGTAGGTGGCGTCGGGTTCGACCACGGCGTGGTAGTAGATCGTGTCCGGATTGTCCAGGCCCATCTTCGAGTACGGCCCGGTCGACGTCACGAAGTAGGGGTGGGCCTTGTTGTGGGCCCGCACAAGCTGCAGGATCGCCGAGATCGAGCCGGCGAGATAGTCGTAGCCCTCGGCGAGATCGGCATCGGTCTCAGCGAAGTCGGCACTGGCGATGAGCCGCTCGGCATCGGCGATCGCAGCACTGAAGGGTGCAGTCGCCAGCTCCGACTCGACGCCGGATGGAGCAGTCGCAAGCTCCTGCTCACGGCTCATAGCCACGTGTCTCCGCCAGTCCAGGTGAGGAAGTCGTCGAGCTCGGCCTGCGCCGGGGTGACCCGCGGGTGCTCGGTGGACAGATACCCACCGCGGTAGAACAGCAGCGGCTTGTCCTGCAGTACCTCGCCCAGCGTCGTCGCGCGGCCGATCACGATGTGGTGGTCGCCGCCGTCGACGACACGGTCAATCTCGCACTCCACCCATGTCAGCGCGTGCCGGATCACCGGCAAGCCCAACGGCGACTTGTCCCACGAGATCGCCTTGAACTTGTCTTCGCCGGGTGCACCGAACGTCGCGCTGACGTCTTGCTGGCGGTTGGCCAAGACGTTGACGACGAACTTTCCGGCCGCCTCGATGACCGGCCAGCTGCGCGAGGTCTTCATCGGGCAGAACAGCACCAACGGCGGGTCGAGCGACAGTGCCGCGAACGACTGGCACGCGAAGCCAACCGGCTTGTCGTCGGCGTCGATCGTCGAGATCACCGTGACGCCGGTGCAGAACTGCCCCATCGCCGTGCGGAACTGGCGCGAATCGAAATCGCTGGACCCGTAGGGCTGGTTGGCCATGGCCGCGCTCAGCCCTTGAAGCCGATGGAGAAGTCGTGGCCCCACAGGCTGACGGCCGTCGACTCTCGCGCGATCCACTCGGCGTCGTCGACGGTGCGGCCCTCACAACCGAACTCCACGTCGAACCCGCCGGGGGTCTTCATGTAGAACGACAGCATCAGATCGTTGACGTGACGCCCGATCGTTGCCGACTGCTTGATCTTCTTCCGCAACGCCCGGTCGTGGGCCAGCCCGACGTCGTCGACGTCGTCGACCTCGACCATGAGGTGCACGATCCCGGTGCCGTTGGAGAACGGCGAGAAGGCAATCGAGTGGTGGCGCGGGTTGACGCCGAGGAAGCGCAACCACGCCGGGTCGTCGCCTTCGCCGCGGCCGACGACCTGTGGCGGCAGCTGCATGGAGTCGCGCAGCTTGAAGCCCAGGACGTCACGGTAAAACGTGAGCGCCTTCGCGTCGTCCTGACTGGTGAGGACGACGTGGCCCAACCCCTGCTCGCCGGTCACGAAAGTCTGCCCGTAGGGCGGCACGACGCGGCGGTGCTGCAGCGCGATGCCGTGGAATGCCTCCAGCACGTTGCCGTCGGGATCGTTGAAGATGATGAGGCCGTCGACGGCGCGCTCGACCTTCTCCTCCTTGGTGCCCTCGCGGAAGTCCACGCCGGCCGCGGTGAGCCGGTCGCGGACCTCCTGCAGGCCCTCCGCGGTGGCGCACTCCCAGCCCGAACACGCAAGGTGGTCGCGGTCGGAGGGGACGATCACCAGCCTTGCCGGGAAATCGTCCATCCGCAGGTAGAGAGCGCCGGGAGTAGTCCCCTTGCCCTCGACCATGCCGAGGACCTTGAGACCGAACTCGCGCCAGGCGTCCATGTCGGTGGCGTCGATCCGCATGTACCCAAGGGAACGGATCGGGGACTGATCGCTGGTCATTGAATTCTTTCCTCCGCGGGGCTGTATCGAGACCTAGACCATGGTGTCGCCGATGGGGATGCCGAACTCCCCGTTCCCGAAGGCCACGTAGGCACGCTCGGGGTCATTGGCGGCGTGGACACGACCGCCATGGGCGTCGCGCCAGAAGCGCTGGATCGGCGAATCGACGTTCAGGGCGCCGGCACCGGAGTTCTCGAAGAGCATGTCGATCGCCTCGATGGCACGGCCGGTCGCGCGGACCTGGTCGCGGCGGGCGGCCAGGCGCAGCTCCATCGGGACCTCCTCGCCGGCGAGGATCAGGTCGTACTCGGCCTGCAGGTTGCCCGAGAGCTGGCGCCACGCGGCGTCGATCTCGCTGGCGGCCTGGGCGATACGCACCTTGGCGAAGGGGTCGTCCTTGCTCTTCTCGCCGGCGTAGGCGGCGCGCACGCGCTTGCCCTGGTGCTCGACGTGGGCGTCGTAGGCGCCGTAGGCCATGCCGACGATGGGCGTCGCGATGGTGCTCGGGTGGATGGTGCCCCACGGCATCTTGTAGACCGGCGCGGTGTTGCGCTCCAGGCCGGGGCTCTCGCCCATGCCCATCGTCCGCATCGACAGCACGCGGTGGCGCGGCACAAAGACGTCCTTGACCTCGAGCGTGTTGGAGCCGGTGCCCTTGAGGCCGACGACGTTCCACACGTCCTTGATGGTGTAGTCCTCGCGCGGCAGGAGGTAGCTGACGAAGTCGACGGGGCGGCCGTCCTTGATCACCGGGCCACCGACGAAGGTCCAGTCCGCGAGGTCACAGCCTGACGAGAAGGCCCAGTTGCCGTTCACCTTGTAGCCGCCGTCGACGACCTCGCCGATGCCCATCGGCGCGTACGACGAGGAGATCCGCACGTCGGTGTCCTTGCCCCAGACTTCCTCCTGGGCCTGCTGGTCGAAGAGCGCCAGGTGCCAGTTGTGCACGCCGATGATGCCGGCGACCCAACCGGCGGAACCGCATGCCGAGGCGATCCGGCGGACCGCCTCGTAGAAGCTCACCGGATCGCACTGGTAGCCGTTCCACTGCTCCGGCTGCAGCAGCTTGAAGAAGCCCGCTTCCTGCAACTGCTGAGCACTCTCGTCAGACACGCGGCGCGCATCCTCGGTAGCCTGTGCGCGCTGCGCGAAGTCGGGCAACAACGCGTCGATGTTGTCGAGGACCTTCTGCGCCTCGGCGCTGCGGTGGGTCGTGCTGGCTGCCATGTGCCTCTCCTGCCTGTGGGCGGCGGGCTTTATCCATCGCCTCGCCGCGAAGCGTACGGGCTAAGACTAGAACACGTTCTCATTTCTGTCGAGAACGGGGCCATACGTCCTGTTTGCTGCTGTAATCGTTGCCATCGAAGGTTGCGATTCGGCACACTATTGGAACGTGTTCTAGTATTGACATAGGACGTCGCAGCCCCGATGGAGGAGTAGCCATGACCACCACCCAAAATTCGGACGTGCGCGAGATCGACACCGGTGAGATCCCGTCGCGCTTCGCGCGGGGCTGGCACTGCCTGGGCCTCGTCGAAGAGTTCGGCGACGGCAAGCCGCATTCGATCGAGGCCTTCGGCACCAAGCTCGTCGCCTGGACCGACACCACGGGTGAACTGCGCGTGCTCGACGCATACTGCCGCCACATGGGCGGGGACCTGAGCCAGGGCGTGCTGCGCGGCGACAACGTCGCCTGCCCGTTCCACGGTTGGCAGTGGAACGGCAAGGGCCGCTGCGCGACGGTGCCCTACGCCAAGCGCAATCCCAAGCTCGCCAAAACCCGTACCTGGCCGACGATGATCCGCAACGGACAGGTCTTCGTCTACAACGACCCCGAGGGCAACCCGCCGGCGGAGGACTGCTACATCCCCGAGCTCGAGGAAGTCGGCTCGGACAAGTGGACCGACTGGACGTGGACCCGCATGGTGATCGAGGGCTCCAACTGCCGCGAAATCATCGACAACGTCGTCGACATGGCGCACTTCTTCTACGTGCACTACGCCCTGCCGGACTACTTCAAGAACGTCTTCGAGGGCCAGACCGCGGCGCAGTACATGAACAGCCACGGCCGCCCCGACGTCGCGATCATGTCGTCCTACGGAGACAGCCGACTCGAGTCGATCGCCGCGTACTACGGCCCGTCGTACATGCTCAACCCGATGGTCCAGTACTACGGCGGCTACGCGGTCGAAACGATCCTGACCAACTGCCACTACCCGATCGACGAGAACAACTTCGTCCTCATGTACGGCGTCATGGCGAAGATCCCCGAGGGACTCACCGCCGAGCAGGGTCAGAAGATGGCCTCGAAGATCAGCGCCGGCATCGAGGTCGGCTTCCTGCAGGACGTCGAGATCTGGAAGCACAAGACTCGCATCGACAACCCGCTGCTCGTCGAGGAGGACGGTCCCGTCTACCAGCTGCGACGGTGGTACGAGCAGTTCTACGTCGACGCTGACGACGTCACCGAGGAGATGGTCCAGCGCTTCGAGTACGAGATCGACACGACCAAAGCCGTGGAGAACTGGAACATCGAGGTGCAGGAGAACCTCAAGCGCCAGCAGGAGGAAGCCGCCGCCGAGGAGGCCGCCAAGACCGCCGCGGAGGCCGGGGTCTGATGACCCGGGTGGCGCCGGGCTGGGCGAAAGCGCCCGACTACCACGACGACCCAGCGCGCCGGGCCGCGATTGAGGCTGCCACCGCCCGCGACCGCCAGCACTACTTGCGCAACGGTCTCACCGAGATCGAGTGCCGCGCGTGCCACGCCTGCGTCTTCGTCAAGAAGACCAGCCCGCACCAGACGAGCGTGCAATGGACCGCCGCCGCCCGCGAGCGGTGCCCGGCTTTCGATGAGGTGCGCGCCGACGGCGGAAACCCCGCGATGCTGCCGGGCTGTCCGCGCCTGACCGCGTCGATCGACCACGGCGTCGCCGAGGGCATCATTCCCCGCGAGGGCCCCGAGGTCGATCCCGACGGGTACTGGTGATTCGTTTGGCTATTCGCTGAATAGCACACGACTTGGACAGTTTCTGTCTATATTGTCCAACGTGTCCAGCGAACGAGAGCCTCCCGACTGCCGCCGTGCGCCCGAGCCGGTCCGCGCCGCGGTGGCGGCGACACTCCTGCGCCTCGGGCGCCAACGGTTCAGCCTGTCGGCCGCCGCACAGGACGGATCAGTCAGCCGCAGCACGCTCTACAACTGGTTCGGCGACAAGCAGTCTGCCGTCGACGCCGCCTTCGACTACCTGGCCGAACAATTCGTCGCGATGTTCGCCGTCGCGGTGCAGACCGAGGACACCCTGGCCGGCCAACTCGGACAGGCCGCGGTCGCCATCAGCGAACACCGACGCTGGGCCGACCCCCTGTCGTTGCACACCACCGACCTCATCGACCTGATCCTCGACGAGCGCGGTGACGACCTCATGCGCCAGTCCGTCGCATTCTGGGCGCCACTCATCCGCAGCGCAGCGCAGCGCGGCGAGGTCACGGGCGGCATCGACGCCGATGCGGCGGCCGAATGGATCCTGCGCGCACTCTTCAGCATCGAGTTGCTGCCGCCCATACACGTCGACCTGACGAACCCCGATGCGGTTCGCACGTACTTCAGCACCTACATCCTCGGAGGTATCGCACATGACTAAGCCCGAGCACTGCATCGTCATCGGCGCCGGCGTCGCCGGTCTAGGAGCGGCGGTTCGGCTCGCCGACGCCGGGGTCCGGGTGACGCTTCTGGAGCGCCGCGCGCAGTTCGGCGGGCGCACGCATGCCATTCCCGTGCCGCATCTCGACGACACCGCCGACAACGGCATGCACGTGATCTCCGGCGCGTTCACCGAGCTCTTCGACTACCTCGACATGACCGGTAGCCGCGATCTGCTGATCCAGCCGGACCGGTACTCGCGCCGTGTCGAGCCGGACGGCGTCATCGACCCCCGCGGCCCCGCGGCCATGTTCTTCTGGGCGCCCGGGATCGGTGTCCGCCGACGCTTCGCCATGTGGAGCGCCTACCTGCGGATGGCGCGCGACGCCATCTGGCGCAAGGACTCGCTCAACAACATCACCGCCGAGCAGTGGATGGACTATGCCGGACTCCCCCGCATCCTGCGCGAGACGTGGATCGACTTCCTGATCATCGGCGCCCTCAACGAGAAGCCCGAACTGGCCTCGGCACGGGCGTTCCGCGACCTGCTGGCGATCATGGTCACCCGTGGGCGCGAAGCTGCGCAGAACGGCTCGCTGCTCTACTCGTCGGTCGACTTCAACTCACTGTTCGTCACCGGCGCAGAGAAGGTCCTCGCCAACAACGGCTGCGAGATCCGCGACAAGTCGACCGTGCGCAAGATCGTGATCGACGACGGGAAGGTCACCGGGGTCCGGCTCACCAATGGTGAGTTCATCGAGGCCGACGCCGTGGTCTGCGCGGTACCGCCGTGGAGCATCGAGGGCCTACTCGACGACCTGCCCGAGCACGAACGGCTCCACGAGATCGCCGAGCAACTCGTGCCCGCCCCGATCGTCTGCACGTACCTGTGGCTCGACAAGTCACTCGAGATGCCCTATGCGATCGACGCGCTAGTCGGCGGCATCGGCGTCGTCGAGCAGGTCTTCGACCGTCAGCGCATCGTCGGCTACGACGGCAGCGACCGCGGCCTGTACTCCTATTCGACGATGGTCAGCGCGGCTTACGACTTGAACTCCCTGCACACCAACCAAGAGGTCCTCGACGTCACGATGGACACCATCCGCAAGTACTACCCCTCTGCGCGCGACGCCGAGTTGGTGCACGGACTGGTCGTCCGGATGAAGAACGCGACGTTCAGCCAGCGCCCCGGCACCTTCGGCATCCGCCCGGACCAGAAGACCTCCGTCGATGGTCTGGTCCTGGCCGGCGACTGGACCCAGACCGACTTCCCGTCGACAATCGGCGGAGCCGCCCAGAGCGCACAGAGGGCCGTCGAGGCCCTCCTCGCCTGACCTCACCGATCCCTCACCGTTTCGTCAATCCAACGTCGATCGATGCTGGGTTGCCGAAACCGCGGCGCCTTTACGACCGATGTACGGGATGGTCACGCCCCGTCACTCTTCTTGCGCGCCTCGGCATGCTCGGCGCGCACCACTCGTTTGAGCAGCTTGCCACTCGCGTTGCGCGGCAACTGATCGACGAAAACGATCTCTTTGGGAACCTTGAACGAGGCCAGTCGCGATTTGGCGTGGACGACCAGCTCCTCCTCGGTGACGTCGCTGTTGGCCACGACGAACGCGACAACGGCTTCAATCCATTTCGGGTCGGGCACCCCGATCACGGCTACCTCGGCGACGCCTGTATGGGTGTAGAGGGCGTCCTCCACCTCGCGGGACGCAACGAGGACCCCGCCGGTGTTGACCACGTCCTTGATGCGGTCGACGACGGTGATGAACCCCTCGTCGTCGATCGACACCAAGTCCCCGGAGTGGAACCAGCCGCCGCGGAAGGCCTCCTCGGTCATTTCCGGTTTGTTCCAGTACCCGTCGCACAGCTGCGGTGACCGGTAGACCACCTCGCCCTGCCCGCCCGCCTCAACGGGTTCACCATTGCCGTCGATGACCCGGATCTCCACGTTGAGCACCGCCCGCCCGCAGGACGCGGGTCGCGCAGCGTGCTCCTCGGGGCGCAGCACTGTCGCCAGCGGACCGATCTCGCTCTGCCCGAAGGCGTTGTAGAAGCCCAATTGCGGCAACGCCTTCTGGAGCCGCTCCAAGACGGGCACGGGCATGATCGACGCACCATAGATCGCCTTGCGCAAACTCGACAGGTCGCGCCGCGCAAAGTCCTCGTGCTGTGACAACGGCACCCACACGGTCGGCGCCAAGAAGATGGAGCCGGCCCGGGTCTCCTCGATCTGTTCGAGGATGGCGGTGACGTCGGCGGACGGCATCAGTTGGTTGGCCGCGCCGACCGCCAGGTACGGCATCATCCACACGTGCATCCCGGCCGAGTGATAAAGCGGCATCACGTGCAGCGGTGCGTCGTTGCCGGTGAGGTCCAGCGCGACGATGGTCGAGAAGTACTCGTGCACCAGCGCCCGGTGCGACATCATCGCCCCCTTGGGGGCCGAGGTCGTGCCCGACGTATAGAGCAACTGGACCAGCCCGGACTCGTCCACGTCGGGTTCGGGCACCTCCGGCACCGGACCACCGCAGGACCGCACCCGCGACAGCAGTGATTCGTCGCTGTCGCGCAACGCCATGACCGGCACGTCACTGACCTGCACGACGCGGGGCGCGAGGCCCGGGTCAGCGAGGACCAGACTCGCCCCCGAGTCGGTGAGCAGATAGTCCAGTTCATCGCCGGTCAGCGCATTGTTGATCGGGACGTGCACCAAACCGGCCCGTGAGCAGGCCAGGAAGGCGATCACGTACGCGTCCGAGTTGGACCCGTAGACGGCCACCCGTTCCTGACTACCGACGCCTTTCGCGAGAAGTTCGGCGGCCGCCCGGGTGACGGCGTCGTCGAGTTCGCGGTAGGTCCACGACCGGTCGCCGAAGGCCAGCGCCGGGCGGTGCGGTGACCGCGCGGCGCTGCGCCTCAGGACGTCGTCAACGCGACTGGAGTGGATGGCGGACATGTCAGGCGTGGGCCTTTTCGTCCTCGTACTTCGCGGTCATGATCTCGACTGCCTTCATCTGCGCCGCGGCATGGTCCTCGCGGACCGCGGTCGCCCGCTCGGCGGCGTCGATGGTGGGCTGGGACTGACCCTGGAAGTGCGGGGCGACCTCGCGCATGAAGATCTCGTACGAGCGCTTGGTGGCCTCGAAGTTCGCCCAGTCATGACCCATCAGCAGCATGGACCCGAACCCACCGGACTGGTCGACGAGGCGCTGCACCTGTGCCCGCGCCTGTTCGGCCGTGCCGATCACGCCGATGCCGGCGCCGTTGATGAAGTCGATCATCTCGCGCAGGTTGTCGCCCGCTACCGCCATCTGAGGGAACGCGGCAACGTGCTCGAAGTAGTTGAACCAGTGCTCGATGCCGTACTCGACGTCCTTGTAGGCCTGCTCCTGGGTCTCGGCGATGTGGAACGGGCCGACGAGACGCCAGCCTTCCCGGCTGACCTGCTGACCGTTTGCCTCGGCGCGCTCTTCGACGATGTTCCAGTGGTGGGCCAGCGCGTTGAACCCGTCGGCGGTCAGCGTCGCGCCAATGCTGAGCATGCCCAACCCGTACTTGCCGGCCAGGCGCGCCCCGGTCGGGGAAGCCACGGCCGCGACAGTGATGTCGAACAGCGGGTCGGAATAGGGCGCCAGCTGCAGCTTCGCGTCGATGAGGTTGTGGGTGATGGTCTGCGTCGTGACCGTCTCACCGGCGAGCAGGCGCAGGATGACGTCGAGATTCGGCTCGAGGATTTCACGCGTCTGGGTCGGCGTCAGGCCGATCATCGCGGAGTCGGTGGGCAGCGAGCCCGGCCCGACGCCGAGCATGACGCGTCCGCGCGTCATGTGGTCGAGCTGCACCATGCGATCGGCGACCCAGAGTGGGTTGTGGTACGCGATCGAGGTGACGCCGGTGCCCAGCTTGATCTGGCGGGTGCGCGCGGCGGCCGCGGCGATGAAGATCTCCGGCGATCCGATCAGCTCGGAACCGGCCGAGTGATGCTCGCCGAACCAGGCCTCGTCGTATCCGAGTCGGTCCAGGTGCTCGACGAGCTGGAGGTCTTGCTCGAAGGCGAGCGTCGGGTTGATGCCGGGCTTGTGCACCGGTGCGATGAACGTCCCGAACTTGAGTCGTGCCATGGGGTCTCTCCTTTGATCTGGTGTAACCAGCGTCACACCTGCGGCCTGCACTGGGTATTCCACGAAAGTGCTATTCGCGAGTACCCCTTCGTGCGCTGCCGGACCGCGGCGGCAGTCAATAGCGTGTGGCCCACACCATCTCGTGGTGACGAATGAATCGAGCAAGGAGCATCGAAGATCATGTCCCGTTTCGCCAACAAGGTGGCACTGGTCACCGGCGCCGCGTCCGGAATCGGCGCGGCAGTCACGCAACAACTCATCGACGACGGCGCCACTGTGGTGCTGTTCGACCTCAACGCCGCGGCCGTCGAGTCTGCGGCAACAGCACTGGGTGACAAGGCCCTCGCCCATGCCGGCGACGTCACCAACGAGGACGACGTGAAGGCCGCCGTCGACGCCGCCGTGGCGAAGTTCGGCAAGCTCGACAGCGCCTTCAACATCGCCGGCCTGGCGAAGATCGGCACGATCACTGACGGCTCGGTCGCGGACTGGAATGCGACGGTGTCCGTGGTCCTGGGCGGCACCTATCTCGTGACGCGGTACTCCGCGCTGGCCATGCGCGCCGGCGGCAACGGCGGGGCGATCGTCAACGTCTCCTCGCTCAACGCCCACGTCCCCCTGTACGGCGGCAGTTCGTATGCCGCGGCGAAGGCCGGCGTCGAGGCCTTCACAAAGAACTCGGCACGTTCACCTGAGCAGAAGTAGCGCGGCCACATGCGCCCATAGTCACTGCATGTAGAGCGCGAGTTCGGTTCGCGAGCGGCATCCGGTGACACTCAGCACGTGGCTGACGTGCTTCTTCACCGTGTCCTCGGCGATCACCAGCGTTGCCGCGATCTCGGCGTTGCTCATCCCCTGCGCAACGAGCGCGGCGACGTCGCGCTGCCGGGGTGTGAGCCGATCGAGGCGCCCCACGGCCGACGGTAAGTCGTGCGGGAGGTTGCGACCGAACACCGTCAACTGTTTCGCGATGACCCCCAACACCTGCAGGTCGCGCTCGGAGAACGGGGCGTCGACAGCGAACATGCCAACGAGGCTGTGGCCGTCGCTGTGGCGCAGGTACAGAGTCCCCACGTCGGCGACGCCGCGTCGACCGAGGAAGTCACGCAGGTACATGCGTGACGCCTCCGGCAACACTGTGAGGTCGTGGGCCGACAGCACCCCCGACTGCTCCAGCTTGACCCGGGCCTCGTCGAGTTGGAACACGTCGTAGTCGACCCAGTCCGAGCGGTACTCGTCGAAGAGTGCCACGGTCCGGCCGTAGAGCATGGGGTCGGGATCCTCGAAGAGCGCCCCATAGGAGGGACCGGTGAAGAAGGTCGAGTTCCGCAGCCCGAATTCCCGGTGCAGCGCCTCGATCACGCGATTCTTGAACTCACCGATGGCACGTGATTCCTGGACGTGTTCGAGGAAGCGGAACACGCGCCGATAGTCGTCGACCTCAAGCGCTGTCGCCATCGCTGCTGCTCCCTTGCGGCACGCCCCCTAAAGGCCATGGTAGCGCCGCCTGCATAGTCGCCCGAGCGTCATTCCCTCACCGCTTCCTCAATTCGCCATCAATTGGGGCGGGGTTGACGAAACGGTGCGGGTACAGCGGCTACACGCCGGCGTTGGCGTCCTGCTTCTTCTTCAGTTCCAGCGCGATGTCGATGAGCTGGTCCTCCTGGCCACCAACGAGCTTGCGGTTGCCCGCCTCGATCAAGATTTCCGCTGCGGAGACGCCGTACTTCTCGGCGTGGCCCTCGGCGTGCTTGAGGAAGGAGCTGTAGCAGCCGGCGTAGCCCATCATCATGGCTGGGCGGTCCACCAGGCACTCGCTGGGCATGGCCGGGCGCACGACGTCCTGCGCGGCGTCGGCAATCTTCATGAAATCGACGCCGGTCTTGATCCCGAGCTTGTCGCAGACCCCGACGAAGGCCTCGGTCGGGGTGTTGCCCGCACCGGCGCCGAAGCGGCGGATCGAACCGTCGATCTGCTGGGCGCCCGCCCGGATCGCCAACACCGAATTCGCGACGGCGACGTCGAGGTTCTCGTGACCATGGAAGCCCACCTGCGCGTCGTTGCCGAGTTCGGCGACGAGTGCGGCCACCCGGTCGCCAACCTGCTCGAGCACCATCGCGCCGGCGGAGTCAACGACGTAGACGCACTGGCAGCCAGCGTCGGCCATGATGCGCGCCTGTTTGGCGAGCACCTCCGGCGACTGCGTGTGGCTCATCATCAGGAACCCGACGGTCTCCAGGCCGAGCTCGCGCGCCAGACCGAAGTGTTGGATCGACACATCCGCCTCGGTGCAATGCGTCGCGATTCGGCAGATCTGCCCACCGTTGTCGCGGGCGGCGATGATGTCATCCTTGGTCCCGAGCCCGGGCAGCATCAGGAACGCGATCTTCGCACGCTTGGCGGTTTCCGCGGCGGCGGTGATCAGCTGCTGTTCGGGGGTCTTCGAGAAGCCGTAGTTGAACGACGATCCGCCCAGGCCATCGCCGTGGGTCACCTCGATGACCGGAACACCGGCGTCGTCGAGCGCGGCAACGATGTCGCGCACCTCCTGCTCGGTGAACTGGTGGCGCTTGTGGTGGCTGCCGTCGCGCAGCGACGAGTCGGTGATCCGGATGTCGAGGGTGTCGGAGTAGGGCCGTGCATTGGCCATCAAGTCACTCATCACTCACTCACTTCCCGACCGCAGCAGTGGCGGCCAGTTTCGATTTGGCGATCTCCTCGCCCACCTTGGTGGCCGCGGCGGTCATGATGTCGAGGTTCCCGGCGTACGGCGGCAGGAAGTCTCCGGCGCCCTCGACTTCGACGAAGATCGAGACGCGGGCGAACCCGCCGTTGAGGACGCTCGGCGGATCGAACTGCGGGTCCTGCAGCAACCGGTAGCCGGGCACGTACTCCTGGATGTCCTTCTCGCGCTGGTGGATCGCCGCCGCAATCGCATCGGTATCGGCGTCGGCGGGGATCGCGCAGAAGATGGTGTCGCGCATGATCATCGGCGGATCGGCGGGGTTGAGGATGATGATCGCCTTGCCGCGGTCGGCGCCGCCGATCGTTTCGATGCCGCGCGACGTCGTCTTGGTGAACTCGTCAATGTTGGCGCGCGTGCCCGGACCGGCCGACTCGCTCGACACCGACGCGACGATCTCGGCATAGGGCACCGGAACGACCGAGGACACCGCGTGCACCATCGGGATCGTGGCCTGTCCACCGCACGTGATCATGTTGGTGTTGGGGGCGTCGAGGTGCTCGCGCAGATTCGCCGGCGGCACGACGGCCGGCCCGACGGCGGCGGGCGTGAGGTCGATCGCGGTGATCCCGGCGGCCTCGTACTTCGGTGCGTATTCGCGGTGCACGTAGGCGCTCGTCGCCTCGAAGATCAGGTCCGGCTTCTCCGCGGAGGCGAGCAGCTCGTCGGCGCCGCCGCTCATCGTGATCAGGCCGTGCTCGCGGGCACGCTTCATGCCCTCGGAATCGGCGTCGATCCCGACCATCCACCGCGGCTCGATGACGTCGGACCGCTCGAGCTTGTACATCAGGTCGGTCCCGATGTTGCCCGAGCCGATGATTGCGGCGCTCAGTTTCGCACTCACGTGAGGCTCCTTCTGCGTTGAATCCCGTTAGGGGGAGAATCAGTTCTAGGTGAAATCCAGGGTGACGCTGCCGAGTCCGGCGAACTCGGCCACGAAGTGGTCGCCCGAGGCGATGTCGATGGCACGGGTGGCGGTGCCGGGCAGGATCACGTCGCCCTTGCGCAGCCGCACACCGAACGACGACACCTTGTTGGCCAGCCACGACACCGCGTTGAGGGGATGCCCCAGGACTGCCGACGAGTTGCCCTCCGCGATGACCTCGCCGTTGCGGGTCAACGTCGCGTCGATGTTCCCGGTGTCGATGTCGGCGATCCTCACGCGCTCCTGGCCGAGGATCCACCCGCACGACGACGCGTTGTCGGCGATCGTGTCCGGCAGGGTGATCTTCCAGTCCTTGATGCGCGAGTCGATCAGCTCGATCGACGGGACGACCCACTCGATGGCCGCGATGACGTCGTCGTTGGTGCAACCCTCGCCCGGCAGGTCCTCGCCCAGGATGAACCCGACCTCCACCTCGACGCGCGGGATGCACAGGGCGGAGAAGTCGATCGGCGTGCCCTCGAAATACTGCATGTCGTCGAGGAGGTGCCCATAGTCGGGCTCGTTGACGCCCATCATCTTCTGCATCGCCTCTGACGCCAGGCCCACCTTGTGGCCGGCCACCTTCGCCCCTGCGTCGAGGCGCTTGCGGATGTTGATGAGCTGGATCTCGTAGGCGTCGACCACGTCGAGGTCGGGATGGCTGGCGGTGGGCGGGGCGATCCCTACCGCGGTGGCCTCGGCACGGGCCAGGTCATCGGCGATCTGGGCGCGCAGTGCGTCACTGACGGCCATTGCGTCTCCTCACGATGATGAAGCGAACTGGTTGCTATTTTGACACTTGCTCGGGCCGCCGTATAGCCGTCTAGCTGCTGTAGACCCCTGCCAGGCCAATACTATAACGTGTTCTAATTGTTGGGTAGATTGAGTGGCACGACGCCGACGAGCAGCGGCGCGGAGAGGACCGACATGACCACGCCCCCCGAAACCTTTGACGTCATCGTCGTCGGCGCAGGCGCCGCCGGCATGAGCGCCGCGCTCACTGCCGCCACGCAGGGACTCTCGACGGTGCTGATCGAGAAGTCCCCGTACTGGGGCGGCTCGACGTCGCGCTCGGGCGGCGGCGTGTGGATCCCCAACAACTCGGTGCTCCGCCGCGACGGCGTCGAGGACACCGTCGACGAGGCCCGCAAGTACGTCCACTCCATCATCGGCGAGCATGCACCGGCGGCGAAGATTGACGCCTACATCGACCGCGGCCCCGAGGCACTGGACTACCTGATTGCCCACTCCGCCCTCGAGCTCGAATGGGTCAAGGACTACTCCGACTACTACCCGGAGGCACCCGGCGGACGCCTCGGTGGGAGGTCGGTGGAGCCCAAGCCCTTCGACGCCCGCCGCCTCGGCGCCGACCTGGACAACCTGCACCCGCAGTACACGAAGGCACCGCTGAACATGGTGGTGCTGCAGAGCGACTACCGGTGGATGAACATCGGCACCCGCCACCGCAAGGGCATCGCCAAGCTGGTCAAGGTCGCCTCGCGGTTCAGCTGGTCGAAGTTCCGCAACAAGAAGCTCATCGCGATGGGCGCCGCCCTGTCCTCCGAACTGCTCCTGGGCCTGCGTGAGGCGGGGGTCCCGATCCGCTTCAATACCGCACTTACCGACCTGATCACCGACGAGAACGGCGCTGTCGTCGGCGTCGTCACCGAGTCCGACGGTGAGCGCGCAGAGCTGGGCGCCCGCTACGGCGTCATCCTGGGCACCGGCGGCTTCGAGCACAACGACGCGATGCGCAAGCAGTACCAGCGCGCCCCGATCGGGACCGAATGGACCACCGGAGCACCGTCGAACACCGGCGACGGCATCACTGCCGGCATCAAGGCCGGCGCCGACGTCGCGCTGATGGACGATGCCTGGTGGGGCCCGACGATCCCGCTGCCCAAGGGCCCGTGGTTCGCGCTGTCGGAGCGTTCGGTACCGGGCACTTTCATCGTCAACGAGCGCGGCGAGCGGTTCATGAACGAGTCGCTGCCCTACGTCGAGGCCGCCCACCACATGTACGGCGGTGACTTCGGGCAGGGCGACGGTCCGGGCGAGAACGTCCCCGCATGGATGATCATGGACACCCGCTGCCGCGGCCGCTACCTGTTCGCCGGGCTGACCGCGAAGCAGCCGATCCCCAAGAGTTGGCTCGCCTCCGGGGTCATCGTGAAGGCCGACACCATCGCCGAGCTAGCCGAGAAGATCGGCGTGCCCGCCGAGAACCTCGTCGCCACCACCGAGAAGTTCAACGGCTTCGCGCGCGACGGCGTCGACAAGGACTTCGGGCGCGGCGCCAGCGGCTACGACCACTACTACGGCGACATCACCAACAAGCCCAACCCTAGCCTGGGCCCGGTCGACAAGGGCCCGTTCTACGCGGTGAAGATGGTCCCCGGCGACCTCGGCACCAAGGGCGGGATCGTCACCGACGAGGACGGTCGTGCACTGCGCCCCGACGGCTCGGTGATCAACGGCCTCTACGCCGCCGGCAATACGAGTGCGCCGGTGATGGGCCACACCTACGCCGGCCCGGGCGCGACGATCGGTCCGGCCATGGTGTTCGGCTACCTCGCCGCACTCGACGCCAAGGCCAAGGCCGATGCGGCCGCATCGTCCACCGCCGCCAGCGGCGCGTAGAAGGAGAGCACACAATGCCCATCGATCCGTCCGTGGCACTCGGCGCACAGTTGCCCGAGGTCACCTTCTCGTGGACCGCCTCCGACGTCGCGCTCTACCACCTGGCCGTCGGTGCGGCCGCCGATCCGATGGATGCCGCCGGACTGGCCTACGTCGACGACACCGCGCCCAAGGTGCTGCCGACGTTCGCCACGGTCGCCACCAACTTCCACGCCACCGAGCCGCCGAAGGTCTCCTTCCCCGGCGTCGACATCGACCTGGCCAAGGTCGTGCACGGCAGCCAGCAGGTCACCGCACACCGACCCCTGCCCGCGTCGGGTACGGCGACCACGCGCACCACGATCGCCGAGTTGCAGGACAAAGGGTCCGCGGCCGTCATCGTGCAGGAGGCGGTGACCGTCGACGAGAACGGCGAGACCCTGTGGACGACGCGGTCGTCGATCTTCGCCAAGGGCGAGGGCGGCTTCGGCGGTGAGCGCGGCGCGTCGGCAAAGGTCGAGCTGCCCGACCGCGCCCCCGACCACCAGATCCTGGTGCCCACCAGACCCAACCAGGCACTGCTCTACCGCCTGTGCGGCGACCGCAACCCGCTGCACTCGGATCCGGGATTCGCCAAGGGCGCCGGTTTCGACCGCCCGATCCTGCACGGCCTGTGTTCCTACGGCAGCGTCGCCCGCGCCATCGTCGACGACGTGCTCGACGGTGATGTGACCGCGCTGGCCGACTTCTCGGCCTCCTTCGCCGGCGTCGTCATCCCTGGCGAGACGCTGCGCGTCGACGTGTGGGACACCGGCGACCGCCTGGTCGGCACCGCGACCGTCGTCGAGCGCGACGCCCCCGCACTCGCCAACGTCGTCGTCGTCAAGTCATAAGGGCATGACCTCCTCGTCGGCCGCTACCGACGCCCCGGCCTGGTTCACCGATGCGGTGGCCACCACGCCGCATCTGGCGACGGTGACCGTCGACGGCGCCGCGGTCGCCTACCGGACATGGGATGCACCCGACGATCCGGTCAGCGGCCAACCGGCACCCGGGGTGATGCTCGTCCACGGAGGGGCAGCGCACGCCGGCTGGTGGGACCACCTCGGCCCGCAGCTGGCGCAGGATCCCGCGCAACCGCGTCGGGTGGTGGCCTACGACCTGTCCGGCCACGGCGACAGTGAGTGGCGCGATGGCTACACCTATGCGCAGTGGGCCGTCGAGCTGGTCGCCGTCGCCCGGGACGCTGGCATCGTCGATGACCGCTTAATCGTCATCGGGCACAGCATGGGCGGCATCGTCTCCATGTTCGCCTCGGTGCTCTACCCCGACGTCGTCAACCAGATCATCGTCGTCGACTCCCAACTCTTCGACGCCGCCGACATCGCCAAGATGATGGCCCACGGGGTCAGCGCGGACAATGCGATCCCGAAGACGAACCGTCACTACGGTTCTCTCGAGGAGGCGTTGACGCGATACCGACTGCTTCCAGAGCAGGAAACGCTGCCCTACGTGCGCGACTACGTCGCCCGCGGATCGGCCGTCCTCGTCGAGGACGGCTGGCGGTGGAAATTCGACCGAGCCTTCCCGACGATGCTCACCGACCCCGTCCCCACCCCGCCGCCCACCTGCGCGGTGACGGTGATCCGCGGCGAACACGGCATCATGAATCCGGACAAAGCGGAAGCCCTGGTGGACGGGCGCGCGGGACCGGGAGCACGGGTGGTGACGCTGACCGGTGCGGGCCATCACGTTATGCTCGACCGTCCACTTGAACTACTCGCCGAGCTTCGTACCGCGCTCGACGAACACTCCAGGAGAGAACATGGCCGCCCTTGACACCGCACGCACGACCAACCGCAGCAAGACCGTCGACGACCTGGTCGGGGTGATCAACTCGGAGGTGGCCGGCCAGTCGGGATTGTCGGGTGCAGCAGTGAAGGCCGCCTACGCCGCAGTGCAGAAGGTCAAGCCGAATGTCGTCGCGAATGCGACCGATGCGATGCTCGACGATTTCCTCGGCGCGCTCGCGCCGCTGTGGGCGTCCAAGCCCGCCGATCAGGGGTTCGGAGCGTACCTCGCCGCCAACGGCGACCAGGCCGCCGAGGCTCTGCTCGCCGTGACCGACGCACAGGCCGCCGACGCGAAGCCCGCTCTGGCCAAGGCGTACAACTCGCTGCGCGGCAAGGCCAAGGACTACGTCGTCGCCGCGCTGCCCCGCGTCGGTGACGCGATCGAGCAGAACGCCTAGCCGGTCGCGGTCAGACTGCGGAGATGGTGATGACGAGCAACCCCACGACGACGGCGATCAACGCCGACAGCATGGAGAGCACGCGCCACATCCGCACTCGGACCGCCTCGGAGTCAGTGACCTGTCTGGTAGCCATGATCTCCCACTTTCGGTCGCCCTGGCCCTGGAGTTTTCGGAGCCTGGACCAGGAACTTGTTGCTCCAGTGACTAATGTGACACAGATCATCACCAGAATCCCGCTCTGGTCCGCCGTGTCGCAGATTGCCCGAATTGTTACCGAAACAATCGGTGGGCCCCCGCCGGTTGTCCGAGTCGTCTGAAGGGCGCACCATGACTGAGCACGAGGCCACCGCCGATCTTGACGAAGCCGGGGACGGCATCGGAATCGAGATCGGCGACCACACCCACCGAGTGCGCGACGCCGTCCGCAGCGGCAGCCCGTCGGCCGTCGTTGCCGCCGTCAAGGCGCTTGATTGGCAGACGATCTGGCTCGTCGCCATCGTCTGTATCGCGGTCAGCATGGTCGTCGCGGCGATGGCCGCGCTCAACACCGCGCTGTCGTCCATCGCCGAGGACATCGACGCTACCGCCGGGCAGCAGACGTGGATTCTCGACGGGTACACGCTCGCACTGGCCGCCCTGCTGTTGCCTGCCGGCGCCCTGGGCGACCGGATCGGGCGGCGCGGCGTGATGATCGCCGGTCTGATGCTGTTCTCGTTCGCCTCGCTGCTGGCCATCTTCGTCGACGGTCCGGTGCAGCTCATCGGCACGCGCATCCTCGCCGGGGCGGCCGCCGCGCTGGTGATGCCGACGACGCTGTCACTCATCACCTCCAACGTGCCCGAGAATAAGCGGGCACTGTCCATCAGCATCTGGTCGGCGGTGGCCGGTGTGGGCGCCATCGCCGGCTTCTTCGTCTCCGGCGTGCTGCTGCAGTTCTTCAGCTGGAAGTCCATCTTCATCGCGTTCGCGGCGGCCGCCTTCGCCACCGCGCTCATCTGCCTGACCATCGGCACGTCGAAGGACGCCGATCCAGGCCGGTTCGACTGGCCGGGCACCGTCGCCTCCGTCCTGGGCGTCTTCCTCGTGGTTTTCGGCCTGCTGGAGGTCCCGACGCACGGCTGGACCAACCCGGTGGTCGTGGTCGCCCTGATCGGCGGACTCGTGCTGATCGCCGCGTTCGTGTTCATCGAACTGCGTGTGCGCAATCCGCTGCTCAACGTGCGGTTGTTCACCAACCGCGCTTTCGGTGGCGGGTCGCTGTCGGTACTCCTGCAGTTCTTCGCATCGTTCGCGATCTTCTTCCTGATCCTCCAGCAGCTGCAGCTGGTGTTCGGCTACTCGGCACTGAAGTCGGCAGTGGCCCTGTTCCCGCTGCTCATCGGCACGGGCGTCTTCTCACTGGTCGGCAACTACGTGGCAGTGCGCTACCACTCGCTGAGGTTCGTCGTCGGTTTCGGCGTCCTCCTGGCAGGTCTGGGCATCCTCCTGATGGGCTTGATCGACTACGACAGCTACTGGGTGCTGGCGGCATTCCTATTCATCTCGGCCACCGGTATCGGTCTGGCAGCGGCACCGTCGACGACCGCGATCATGTCCAACACCCCGCTCGACGATCAGGGCGTCGGCTCGGCCGTCAACGACACCGCCCGCGAATTGGGCGCGGCCATCGGTATCGCCCTGACCGGTTCGATAGTGGCGGCCGGCTACGGCAACCTGATCGGCCCCACCGCCGACGCGGCACGGTCTGCGCTGGGCAATCCGGCTACCGGCGGCAACCCCGAGGCCGGCGCACAGGCGGCGGAGGGGATCACCAATTCACTGGCGGGTGCGACGAAGGTCGCCGAGAGCATTACCGCGCAGGCCTCGGCACCGGGTGTTCCGGCCGAGCAAGCGGGCCATCTGCAGCAGCTGGCCCACCAGATCAGCGAAGGCGCCAATGCCGCCTTCATCTCGCCAATGCAGACGTCATGCCTGATCTTGGGCGTCATTCTCATAGTCGGCGCCGGGTTCCTGACGTGGTTCACACCGCGGCGCATCGTGGCCGAGGTCGCCGACGCGTCGTAACCGGTCATCACGCGGCGATTGCGCTCGCTTCCCGAGCAGAATCGCTAGCAGATCGTCACCGGCAGGCAGGCCGTGCCGGTTCTCCGGCGGGCGGACCGTCGAAGGTCACGGAGATGAAGCGAGGGCGATAGATGCTCACGTCGCGGTAGACGTCGCCGCCGACGGCGGTGTCGACGCTGTTGACGTTGTAGGAGATGACGACGACGCGCGGGGTCGAGAACTCCGGATGCGCATGGGCGTTGTAGGTGTAGACATCCGGGTCGCGATAACTACCACGAATACCCGTCTCCGGCGTGGTGTAGAGCAGCCGGGCCGGGCCGAACGGTCCCGTCGGCGACGACGAGAAGCGCCCAACGATCCGGTCGGACAGGCCCGGACCGCTCTCCGTGGTGACGAGTAGATAGAGCCCCGGCCGCAACTGGTGCACCGATAACTCGCCCGACACGTCGGTAGCCACCGGCCTCGACGTGCCGACACCGGAATCGTCGGCGCGGCGCCACTTCTCACCGTCGAAGAATTCCAGCGGTGCGCGCAGGTCGTGCCCGACGACCCGGGCTACGTGCAGCGCCTTGCGCCGCCCTACCCCCTCGACCCCATAGAGGTAGGTGAAGTCGTGTTCGGACGCCACCCACTGCCCCCACTGGATGCCGCGGGTGTCACGCAGCGGCGTGATCATCGTCGGGCGAGTGAGGTCGTCGGGGGCGAAGCGCGCCACCGACGATCCGGCGAACGCCCAGTCGAAGGGACCGGTCCCGGTGGGATGCCACTTCCCCAGCGGCACTTGCAGGGCATCGCCGAGGTAGGTCGCCGCGCCCAGCCAGTACCAGGCGGGCGTGCCCGGCGAGAGCAGCGACTCCGGAGCGCCCGGCACACCGCCAACCACCGTGCTCATGGCACCGTCGGCAGCCCGCACCACGAAGGAGTTGTGCACGAACGGCGCATGCCCGGGGCGGCCGGTGCCGTCGACCGGGGAGAGGAAGGAATCGGAGAACGCGAACAGCTCGCGGTCGTCGGGCAGCGCGGTCGTCCACGTCGAATCCCCGCCGCTCCAACCGTGGCCGGAGTCGCCGTAGGCGTCGAGCGCGGCATTCAAACACGTCAGTGGTTCGACGCCGAGAACCGCCGGGGCGGCCGGGAACACAGACGGAGCCTGCGGGCGCGGCCACAACAGTCCCAGCACCAGCGCCGCCACACACAGTGGTACGCCGACGAACAGCCACCACCGCATTCTCATGGTGGCCAACCTACGGGGCGGACTCAGGCGGGCGCGGGCTGATCCGCCGCGGCCTTGGCCCACTTATAGTCGGCCTTACCGGCCGGCGTGCGCTTCACCTCGTCGACGAAGACGATCGTGCGGGGCACCTTGTAACCGGCAAGGTCGGCGCGGCAGTGCTCCTGCACGTCCTCGAGCGTCGGCTCGTCGAAGCCCTCGGCGACCTTGGCGACCGCAGCCACGCGCTGTCCGTACTTCGCGTCGGGGACCGGCACGACGAGGGCATCGGCGATCGCCGGATGCGCGTGCAGCACCGCCTCGACCTCCTCGGCGTACACCTTCTCACCACCGGTGTTGATGCATTGGCTGCCGCGGCCGAGGAAGACGATCGACCCGTCCTCCTCGACGTAGCCCATGTCGCCGAGCACCGAGATACGGGTGCCGTCGGCCATCACCGGGAACGTGCGCTCGGTCTTCTCCGCATCCTTGTAGTAGCCCAGCGGGATGTTGCCGATGCGCGCGATGTACCCGACTTCCTTCGGGGTCGTGATGCGCTCGTTGCGTTCGTCGACGACGATCATCCGGTCGGTCGGCGGCACTTTGAGGTTGCCGTTCTCGTCAAGGCTGATCTCACCGTCGTTGCCCGACTCCGACGCACCGAAGTTGTCACGCAGCAGCAGGCCCTCTTTGGCGGCGAGCATCCGGTCGCGCACGTGCTGGCTCCAGATCGCACCACCCGAGGCGATCGAGAACAGCGACGACATGTCGACCTCGCCGGAGAGCTTCTCCATCTGCTCGACCAGCGGCAGGCCCATGGCGTCGCCGACGATGAGGATGATCTGTGTCTGGTCGCGCTCGATGTTGCGGACGATCTGCTCGGCGTCGAAGTCGCGCTCGAGGATCAACCGACCGCCCAGAGAGAGGAACGTGAACAACGAGTACGACGCGGCGCCGTGCATCAGCGGGGCGGCAAGCAAGAACGCGATCGACGGCATGTCCTTGACCGCGGCGGCGATCTCGGCGAGGTCCTTGCGCGGCTCGCCGTACGGGTTGCCGCCGGAGATCGGCTTGCGGAAGAAGTCGTCGTGGCGCCACATGACGCCCTTGGGGTAGCCGGTCGTGCCACCGGTGTAGAGCAGGTAGAGCTCGTCGCCGGTGCGCGGCTCGAAGTCGCGCGCCGTCGGGAACTCGGCGCGCTCAGCGAAAGAGGCGACGGCGACGTGGCGGCCGTCGAGCAGCGCAGCGGCGTCGCGCAGCTCGTCGATGACCTCGCCGACGACGAACACCGCGCGCACCAGCGGCAGCTTGGGCAGCAGGCGGGCGACGCTGGCCTGGTGCTCACGCAACTCGACGACGATTGCCGCGGAGTCGGAGTTGTCGAAGATGTACTCCAGCTCGGCGTCGGTGTAGCGGTAGTTCACGTTGACCGGGACCGCGCGCAGCTTGATGGTGGCAAGCAGGCTCTCCACGTGCTCGGGGCAGTTCTTGAGGAACAGCGCGACCTTGTCGTCGGCGCCGATTCCCTTCGACGCGAAGAGGTGCGCGACCTGGTTGGACTGCGCGTCCATGCCCGCATAGGTGGTCTGATTGCCCTGGTAGGACAGGAAGACCCGGTCGGGGACCGCGTCGGCGACCGTCTCGAAAACGTCGGCGAGGTTGAACTGCATGGTGACTCCTTGGGGCGCGTGCGTCGGGGCCGGGTGGTTTGTGTGCTGGTCAGGGGGCGGTGAGGACGAGGCCGCTGGTGGGGACGCCGGTACCAGCCGTGACGACGATCTTGGCAAGGTCGGGCACCTGGTTGACCGAGGTGCCGCGCAACTGGCGGACGCCCTCGGCGATGCCGTTCATCCCGTGAATGTAGGCCTCGCCGAGCTGGCCGCCGTGGGTGTTGAGCGGGAGCCGTCCGCCAACTTCAAGAGCGCCGGGCTCGCTGACGAAGTCCTTGGCCTCGCCGCGCCCGCAGAACCCGAGTTCCTCGAGTTGCATCAGCGTGTAGGGCGTGAAGTGGTCGTAGAGGATGGCCGCGTCCATGTCCGTCGGCGACAATCCCGACTGCTCCCACAACTGGCGGCCGACGAGGCCCATCTCGGGCAGGCCCGCCAGCTCGTCGCGGTAGTAGCTGGTCATGATGTATTGGTCGTTACCGCTGCCCGATGCCGCGCCCGCGATGACGGCCGGCGGGTGCGGAAGATCCTTGGCGCGCTCAGCGGACACGATGACGAGCGCGACACCACCGTCGGTCTCCTGGCAGCAGTCCAGCAGGTGCAGCGGCTCGGCAATGTAACGCGACGCCTGATGCTCCTCCAACGTGATCGGCTTGCCGTAGAAGAAGGCCTTCGGGTTGTTCGCCGCGTGCAAGCGGTCGACGACGGCGATCCGGCCGAAGTCCTCGCTGGTGGCGCCGCACTCGTACATGTAGCGCTGCGCGACCATGGCGACGAACGCCGCCGGGGTGGAGAGCCCGTGCGGGTAGGAGAAGGCGTTGTCGGTGCCCGACGAAGTGGCCTGCGTCGCGACCGCGGCACTCACCTGGCCGAACCGGTTGCCGGAGCGCTCGTTGAACGCGCGGTAGGCGACGACGACGTCGCACACACCTGTCGCGACAGCCATCGCCGCCTGCTGCACCGTTGAACAGGCTGCGCCGCCGCCGTAGTGGATGCGGGAGAAATAGGTCAGCTCCCCCATGCCGGTGGCACGGGCGACGGCCACCTCCATGTTGGTGTCCATCGTGAAGGTGACCAGGCCGTCGACGTCGGCCGGCGTCAGCCCCGCGTCGGCGAGAGCTGCGTTGACCGCCTCGGCCGCCAGGCGCAACTCGCTGCGCCCGGAGTCCTTGGAGAAGTCCGTCGCGCCGATTCCGACGATGGCGGCCGCGCCCGAGAGGCTCATCGGTCGTTCCCTTCGCTAGCGGCGCCGGTCACCGTCACCGTCGAGATGACGTGGCGGCCCAGGCTGTTGGTGCCGGTCACCGCGACGGTGGTCCGGTCCCCGTCGACGTTGGTGACCTCGCCGGTGAAGGTGAGGGTGTCGTAGGCGTACCAGGGGACGCCGAGTTTCAGCGCGATCGACCCGACCCGCGCTGCTGGGCCCGCCCAGTCTGTGACGAACCGCTCCACCAGGCCGGTGTCGGTGAGGATGTTGACGAAGATGTCCTTGGACCCGCGCTGCTGTGCCAGGTCGCGGTCGTGGTGCACGTCCTGGAAGTCGCGGGTCGCCAGAGCGGTCGAGACGACGAAGGTCGGCGTCGCTTCGATCGTGAGGGGCGGGAGGGCTCGCTCGGCGGATTCTTGGGCTCGCTCGGCGGGATTCTGGGCTCGCTCGGCGGGATCTTGGGCTCGCTCGGCGGGGACCCAGGCGTAGTTCGACCAACCGTCGGGGCTCTGCTCGTCAGCGGGGAAATCGAGGAACTCCACACGCACGGGCATGCCGATCTCCACGTCGGCGGGATCGACGTCGCGCAGTTCGCCGAGCATCCGTACCCCCTCGGCCAACTCGACCAGCGCCACGACGAACGGCAGTGTGCGACCGGGCACGCGCGGGGCGTGGTGCACGACGTAGCTGAAGACCGTCCCCTCCCCCGACGCGACGACGTAGTCGGTGGTGGCGTAGACGCCGTCGTCGCCACGAGTGGTCCACGTCGCCGGAATCGGCGGGTGCTGCAACGTCCCGTCCGGTACGCGTTGGATGCGCAGCTCGTGGGCGGCAACGCCCTCCCAGAAAAACTCGGTGTCCCTCGACGATTGCGGGCGGATCAGCTTGGCGGGATCCAGCGTCCCCGGCTTCGGCGGCTTCACCGCCGCCGTCCCCGGTTTGAACTTGAGGATCCGGAAATCCATCTCGGCGACGGCCTCGTCACCGACCCGCCACGTGTTGTGGGTGGTGAAGAACCAGCCTTCACCCAGTGCGGTCTGCTTGGGGCCGACCACCTCGATCAACTCCGCCGACAGCGTGACCTCCTCCCCGGGCCGCAGATAGCGGTGGTAGACCGAATCGCAGTTGGTGGCGACCACGGAGGTGTAACCGGCCTCGTCGAAGAGGTTGGTGGCCAGGCCCAGCGGATCGTCCTCGGTGCGCTGTCCGTGCAGTCCGCGCATCGTCCACACCTGGGCCATGGCCGGTGGTGCCACGATTCCGTCGTGCCCGGCGGCGCGCGCCGCCGCATCGTCGACGTAGACCGGGTTGTCGTCGCCCATTGCTTCGACCCAGTTGTGGATCATGGGCAAATTGACCGGATCACGGCCTTTCTTGGGTGCGCTGGCGCCCGCATCTTTGATGCGGGTGGCCGCGGCGAGAATCTCCGCAGTATCCACTGTCTCCCCTATCGGCCGGTCATTGGCGCGGCGCCCGCGGTAGTCCGAGCCCGGCGGTCGCGATCATGTCGCGCATGACCTCGTTGACGCCGCCGCCGAACGTGATGACGACGTTGCGCTTGGCCTGCACGTCGAGCCAGTCGACGAGCGCGGCGGTCTCCGGATCGGTGAAGTCGCCGTAGCGGCCGAGGATGTCATCGGCCAGGCGCATGATCGTCTGGATGCGCTCAGTGGAGAACACCTTGGTCGCGGCGGCATCGGCCATCGAGATCGCCTCGCCGGTGGAGGCCACCTGCCAGTTCAGCAGTTCGTTGATGCGCGCGTAGGCGCTGATCTGAGCAAGCGCGCGGGCGACGTCGGGAACCGCTGCGATCGGCGAGCCGTCGGGACCGGGGCGCGACGCCCACTCGCGCACGCGGGTGGCGACGCCCTCGATGCGCCCGGCCGGGCCGAGCATGACGCGCTCGTGGTTGAGCTGGGTGGTGATCAGCTTCCAGCCGTCGCCCTCTTCGCCGACGCGCATCGACACCGGCACCTTGACGTCGGTGTAGTAGGTGGCGTTGACGTGGTGGGCGCCGTCGGCGGTGATGATCGGCGTCCAGGTGTAGCCGGGGTCGGTGGTGTCGACGATGAGGATCGAGATCCCTTTGTGCTTGGGCGCGGTGGGATCAGTGCGCACCGCGAGCCAGACGTAGTCGGCGTCGTGGCCGCCGGTGGTGAAGATCTTCTGCCCGTTGACGACGTAGTGGTCGCCGTCGAGCACCGCCGTCGTCGTGAGGGACGCGAGGTCGGTGCCGGCGTCGGGCTCGGTGTAGCCGATGGCGAAGTGGACGTCGCCGGCCAGGATCGCGGGCAGGAACTTGGCCTTCTGTTCGTCGTTGCCGTGCACCTGCAGCGTCGGGCCGACCGTCTGCAGCGTGACCGACGGCAACGGGACGTCGGCGCGGACGGCCTCGTTGGTGAAGATCTGCTGCTCGATGTCGCCGAAGCCCTTGCCGCCGAACTGCGTCGGCCAGCCGACGCCGAGCCAGCCGTCCGAGCCCATCTGCTTGACGACCTTGCGCAGCGTCGCGCCGTGGCGCTCGACGAGCAGGGTTTCTTCGTCGTTGGGATCGATAAGTGTCTCGAAGTAGGTGCGGACCTCGTCGCGCAGAGCGCGCTGCTCCGGTGTGAGGTCGATGAACATGCCGTCTTCGGGCTGCAGGTCGGCCGCGGGGGCGTCCGCGGCGCGGCGCTGGGCGTCGGCGAGCTCGTCGAGGGTGCCCGAGCCGCCGACGAGGCGCGCGAGGTCCTTGGCGATGGAGAAGTAGCGGTGCAGCGGGTAGGTGACGTCGACGCCGATCCCGCCGTGCAGGTGCGTCATGGTGCGCATCGTCGCGGGCACCTCGGCGGCGGTCCAGTAGGTGCCGATGGCGATGTCGGAAGCGGCGTCGAGACCGTTGGCCAGGCGCCATGCCGACGCCGTCGTGGTCAGGTTCAGCGACCGCCCGATGACGTAGATGTCGGCGAGTTGCTGGCCGACGGCCTGGAACAGGGCGATCGGCTTGCCGAACTGGTGGCGCGTGCTGACGTGGGTCGCAGTCATCGCGGTCGCGCCGTCGATCAGCCCGTCGGCGTAGGCGTTCAGCACGAAGCGGTAGTAGTCGAGAAGGACCTGCGGGGTGATCGGCGCGACGTCGTCATCGGCGACGGTGACATCGTCGAAGCGCACAGTGAATTCGCCCCACCCGCTGGAGGCAGGAGTGCGCTGGACCGTGATGCCGGCGGCGTCAGCGGGCACCCATACGACCACACCTGTGCCATCGGCGCGACGTGCGGTGACCAGGAAGGCCGCGGCGCCGTGGGCGCACAGGACACCGGTCTTGGTTCCGGTCAGCGCACCGCCGTCGAGGCGGGTGGTGGGCTCGTCGAGCAACCCCGCGCCGGTCTCACGGATGGCGACCGCGAGCCAGTCGCCGGAGCCGAACGGTGCGAGGCGGACGGCCGAGCCGTTGTGGCCGGCCAGGGCTAGTGCGGCCGCCAGGGTGCCGAGCGCGGGGGTGACCGCCGAGGCCTTGCCCATGCGGCGCAGCAACGGAAGGAGTGCGGTGGCATCGAGGTCGTCGCCGCCGGCCGCCTCGGGCAGCGGCAGCGCGAGCAAACCGGCATCCACCATGGCCTGCCACACCGCACGATCGAAGCCGTCCACGTCGGCGAACTTGGCCGCCGGATCCGAAACGGTCCTGGTGAAGACGTCTTCGGCCACATCCGCAACCGCGACCGCCGCCGCGTCAAGACTGAAATCCACCGTCGCCTCTCCCGGGAATGAGAACTGGTTCCCCACCAATGTAGTGGGTTTACACCCGCAATACTAGAACAGGTTCTACTTCTGTTGCGGCGGGGGCGTACCACCGCCCAATCGACGCGGCGTCGCCACAGTGGTTTAATCAGTTAACCAATTAACACCACAAGCTCCAGAGAGAAGGATCTACCGTGGACGCACTCGACACCGGCCTACTCATCCTGCGCGTCGTCACCGGAATCACACTGGCCGCCCACGGCTACCAGAAGATGTTCCGCGGCGGCCGCATCGCTGGCACCGCACGGTGGTTCGACTCGATCGGTATGAAGCCCGGCCGCGTCCATGCCTACGCGGCATCACTCACCGAGATGGGCACCGGTCTCCTGTTCGCCGCCGGACTCCTCACCCCACTGGCCGCGTCCGGGATGATCGCCGTGATGATCGTGGCCGCGTGGACCAGCCACCGCCGCAACGGCTTCTTCATCGTCGGCGACGGCTGGGAGTACAACATGATCCTCGCGGTCATCGCGTTCAGCGTCGCGGTCACCGGACCTGGCCGCTACTCGGTCGACCACGCCATCGATTGCGGCATCCTGGGTGCGGTCGGCTCGGGCTGGACCGCGCTGATCGCCGGCGGCGTCGGCATCATCGCGGCCATCGGCCAGCTGGTCCTCTTCTTCCGCCCACCGGTGGCCGCCGAGTAGCACCGGCACAACCGCTACACAAATCAACACCACCTACCGTTGCAACGGTAGGTGGTGTTGGATTCGGTAGCTGTTGCGTGCGAACCGTGCGTCAGCGCGGAGGCATCTTGAACAGCGTCGCGTCGTCCACAATCTGATAGTCCGAGAGCTTCCCGTCCTCGTCCGCGGTAGCGACAATGCCCGCCGCGCTGCAGATGTTGGGCGAGAGCGGGAACGCCTTGCCGTCGCACTGGAACTTGATCCCGTTGGTCAGCGGGTATTCCTGCGGCGGAGCCGAGCGCAGTCCGTCGGTGACGCCCTGCGGGGTCAGCGTGGCGTTCGAGGCGTTCAGTGCCCGCGCGAGGGCCAACACCGGCGACCAGCCGTAGGCGGAGTTCGACTCGATCGGCGTGCCCTTGTTGTACTTGTCCAGGGCTGCGGCCAAGAGTTTGACGTCTTCGGTCGACTTGTCGAGGTTCGACGTGGTGCCGACCTTCACCCCCTTGTACCCGCCGGGGATCGCCTTGGCTGCGCTAGCGAGGATGCACCGGTCGATGGCGACGATCTGGGCCTCCGGCGAGCTCGCACGCACTGCCTTGATCACCGGCGCACAGAAGTCGGGGGTGCCCAGGATCGAGTACAGACCGGGGTTGGCCTTCGCGGCCGCGGCGATCTGAGGGCTCGGGTCGGGCGACCCCGGCGGAATCGTCACAACCTCGGCCTTCGCACCGGCGTTGCCGAACGTCAGCTTCCCCAACTGCGCGGTGCCGGCAACGGCGGCCGGTACGTCGATGGTGACGATTGCCGCGCTCTTGACGTTGTTCTGCTTGGCGACGTAGGCCGGGGCCCCGAAGATCGACGCCATGCCGTTCATCAAGCCGAAGACGCCGGGGGTCTGCATGGTCTTGGGCGACGAGGTGAAGTGCAGGACCAGCGGAATCTTCGCCTTGCTCAGAACATCGACGGTCTGGTCCACGGTGCCGAGCGCACCCTCGACCACCACCGGGACGCCGGCCTGCACCATCTGGTTCGCGCAGTCGGTCGCGTCGGCGGGGTTGCCGCGCGCCTCGCACACCTTGAGGGTGACCGGTCGGCCGTTGATGCCGCCGAGGTGGTCGTTGATGTAGGAGGCGGCGGTCTGGGCACCCTTGATCTCGTTGGTGTTGTCGTAGGCCGCAGCCTTGCCCTCGCTGATGAACCCGATGGTCAGCGGTTCCCCGGTCGCCTTGTTCTCCGCGCCCAGGACCGACGAGTCGACACCGCCGGAGTCGTCGCCGTCACTCGAACAGCCCGCAATCCCCAGTACCGCCACCACGGACACCGCACACAGCGCCGCAATCCGGCGCGGAAGGGTGTGTTCCTTCATTTCTTTCTCCTTTACTGGCTGCGCCCGGTGCCGGCCGCAGTGGTTTGTGTTCTCAGTACGTGCTGCCCAGGTACATGCGCTGCAGCCGGTCGGGATCAGCGCGGAACGCCTCCGCGGGTCCACGGTCGCGGATCTCGCCGTGCACCAGGACGACGACGTCGTCGGCAACCTCCAGCGCAAGGTGGACGTGCTGCTCGACGAGGACGACGACCGCGCCCTGTTCGTCGGCGATCCGGCGGACCACGGGCAGCAGCTCCTCCACGACCACCGGCGCCAGCCCCATGCTCATCTCATCGATGAGCAACACCTTCGGGTTTTGCACGAGTGCCCGGGCGACGGCGAGCATCTGCTGCTCGCCG
>DLKD01000134.1:0-23113 GCA_002477755.1 Gordonia sp. UBA7599 | reverse complement strand
TGCTGCTCGCCGCCGGACAGGTCGCCCGCCGCGACGGTGTCGCGGCGGGCCAAGGCCGGGAATATGTCGACCACCTCGTCGAAACCCATCGATGACGAGGATGACGCGACGCGCAGGTTCTCCCGTACGGTCAGCCCGGCGAACAACGCGCGATCGTCGGGCACAAGGACCACTCCGCACTTGTTGGCGGTCCGTGGACGTCCGGGCGGGATCTCCTCGCCCTCGACGACGACGTGCCCCGCCAGCTGCGGCAACAGCCCGGCCAGCGTCGTGAGCAGCGTCGTCTTCCCCGCCCCGTTCGGGCCGAGCAATGCCAGAACGTGACCGGCTGGGACGGCGAAGTCGATGTCGCGCGCCACCTCCACCGCTCCGTACCCGACGCTCAACCCGCGGCATTCGAGCACCTGCTGCTCAGTCATCGGCCACCGCCTTCTGTCCCAGGTACGCCGCGGCAACGTCGGGGTCCGTCCTGACCTGATCAGGTGTGCCCTCGGCGATGACCTTCCCGAAGTCGACGACGTAGACGTAATCGCATGCTCCGAAGATGAGGTCCATGTCGTGGTCGACGATCACGATGCCGACCCCGGCGTCGCGGACTTGGACCAGGCGCTGCCCGAGCCGTGCACTCTCTGTGGTGTCGAGCCCGCCGGCCGGTTCGTCGAGCAACAGGATCGCGGGGTTCGACGCGAGGGCACGGGCGATCGAGACGAGTTGCCGCTGCCCTTGCGACAGGTCCGCGGCAGGCCGGTCCCGATGTGCGCGCAGACCGAGCATCGCCAAGACCTCATCGAGTCGCGCGACGGTGTCGCCGCTCGACTCCCCGCGGACCGATGCAAGGCCGACGCGGACGTTCTCGGCGACGGAGAGGTCGTCGTACAGTTCGATGGCCTGGAACGTCCGGCTCAGCCCGGCGCCGACCCGCTTGTGGGGCGGCAAACCGTCGAGGACGGTGGCCCCGATACCGACCCGTCCGGTGTAGTCGGCGAATCCGCTGACTGCGTCGATGACGCTGGTCTTGCCCGCACCGTTCGGACCGATCAGCCCCACCATCGTCCCCGGGCGCACGGTCAGCGACACGGCCTCGACGGCAGTCACACCGCCGTAGGCCACACCGACGGAGTCGAGAAGTAGCGCAGCGTCGCCCCGCCGGTCTTCGACAACCGCGGCCCGGGCATCGACGTCGGGCAGTAACACATCGGCGCCCGCTGAGCCGGCTGCGGCACTGCGGCGCCGCCCCAGCCAGGAGTGCATCGGACCGACGATCCCCTCGGGGTTGAGCACGACCATGAGGATGAGCAGGACGCTCATGACCACCGGGTACCACTGGCCGATGCCGACAGACTCGTCCACGAGGATGTAGACCAACCCGTTGGCCGCCACCAGCCCGGCCAGCAGACCGCCCGATATCGAGGTGGCCCCACAGAGGTAGACCGTGGCGAAGAAGGTCACCGATGCCATGGCCGAGAACGCCTCGAACGTCACAGTCTGCTGCTGATAGGCGAGCAGCGAGCCGCCCAGTCCGGCGATGAAGGCGCCGATGCCGAACGCGGCGACTTTCACACGCACGACGTTGACGCCCGCAGCGGCGGCCGACTTCTCATTGGCCCGCACAGCGAGCATTTGCGAACCGAGTCGCGACCGCCGCAACCAGGCGACGAATAGGGCGACAGCCGTGGCGACGACGACGCACAGCACCCCGAATGCGACACGCGGATACTCCAGGCCGGTGCCGACCGCCAGGTCCAGTCCGAACAGCCGCGGCGGCACGACGGCGACGCCGCTCGACCCGACGACGTCGATGTTGCGGAACCAGACCGCCTCGACCGCGAAGGCCATCGCCAGCGTCACGACCGCCACGGCGAGACCGCGGATGCGCAGGGCGGGCAGGCCGATGAGGACACCGATCGCAGCGGCGATCAGCGCGGCCAGCAGGGGTGCCCACGGAAACCCGAGGTGCCAGACCCGCGCCAGCGGCCCGACCAGGAAGCCGGCGACCCCCGCGATCGTCAGTTGCGCCAACGAGATCTGACCGGCGTATCCCGTCACCACGACGATCGACAGGGCGATGACGGCCATGATGATCGAGATGATCAGGCCGGCTCGCAGCCGCTCGGACAGCACGAGCAGCCCGACGACGGCGATCGCCGCACCGAGCACGGCCGGCACGAGCACCCGGTTGGGCCGCGGCGCGGAGCCGAGGCTCTTCAGGATGACGGCCCCTCGCGCGGGCAGCGGCTTGGCCCGGACCACGAGCACCGCCACGATCAGAAGGAGCGGGACCATCTCCGGGAGACCCGAGCTGGGCAGGACCGAGTGCTGGCTCGCCATGCTGCCCACCCACGACCCCAACATGCCGATCGCCAGCCCAGCGACGACGGCCACGATCACCCGGTCGAAGCGGGCCACGATCGCCGCAGCCAGAGCAGGAACGATGAACAGCGTGTACGCAATCGGAACGACCGGAACGATCGGCGTGATGAGGACACCGGCCAACCCGGCGACGGCGGAGCTGATGACCCAATTGATTGCGGCCAGCCGATCCGGGGAGAGACCGCTGACGTAGGCGCCGCGCTCGGTCTCGGCGGCGGCCCGGGTGGCCAGACCGAACCCGCTGTAGCGGTAGAACAACCAGACGACCACGCCCAGCAGCAGGACCGTGATGGCGAAGTAGACCCGGTCGGCCTGCACCGGCGTCCCGTCAATGCGCCAGATCGTGGACGGGAAGATCGCCTCGGACGCCATCGCCGAGGTGCCCATCCGCACGACGAATAGGGCGGGGATCAGCAACGAGACACCGAGCGCGGCGACGGCTCGCGCGACCATCGGCGCGGTACGCAGGGGCCGGAACACCAGCAGATAGAGCACGAGGCCCAATAGTGCCGACGCCGCGACACCGATCAGCGCGGCCGGGACGAATCCCAGGTCGGTGCCGATGTCGACGGTGGCGGGCAGACCGGGCACTGGCACGATGAGCTCGCCTTGGCGCAGGTAGGCGTACACATAGGCGCCGAACAACGCGATTGCCCCGGTCGCAAAGTTCACCACCCCGGAGCTGCGGTACGTCAGCACAATCCCGAGCGCCAGCGCACCGAAGACGGCACCGCTGCCCGTCCCGAGCAAGAGGAACGCGAGGTTCTCCAACCCGAACTCCCTCATTGGATTAATTCTCTAATTGATTTAGAGATTAACACCCATTTACGACGAAGTGTCCCAAATCGGACTTCTTCGACGAGCAGCTCAGGAGAGGCCGGTGACGGCGAGCCACAGCGACGGCTCGTCGAGCACCAGCTCGCCGATCCGCCGGTTCCACTGCGCCTCCCCGCCCGCCTCGCTGCTGTAGGCCAGTGCACGCAGCGTGAAGTGCCGCAACTGGTGGTCGAGCGTGAATCCGATGGCACCGTGGACCTGGTGCGCGATAGCGGTCACCTGCCGCGCAGCGCGGGCGGCCTGCGCCTTGGCGACGGCGACGGCGAAATGTGCCCGGGTCGAGTCGAACCCGTCCACCTCGACGGCGCGCACCGCGGCGTCGTGCGCCGCGCGGGCAGCCGTCACCTCGCCCGCCGCGACGGCGATCAGATGTTGGACCGCTTGGAACTTCGCCAGCGCACGGCCGAACTGGACGCGCTCGATTGCGTGCTCGGTCGTCAGGGCCACTGCGCCCTCCAACGCGCCGACCGTGCCGGCCGACCGCCCCAGCGCCGCTCGGTAGGACCACTGCTCCGACGTGCCCGCTGGCAGCTCGACGAGCTCGTCGTCGGCCACCTCTAAGTCGAATCCGACGGTGTCGCGGGGTTCGTGCGCGAGGTTGACCCCCGGCTCGATCGACGCCGAGGCAGTCGGTACGACGACGAGCACCGCACGATCCCCTGTCGTGCCGCACACCACTACCGCATCGCAGTCGCGCGCCCACGGCACCCGCTGCGCCACCCCGGACACCCGCGTCGTCCCCGCGACGGCCGGTGACAACTCGACTGCCGCACACGCCGACGTCAACGGCCCCGCGGGGACGGAGCGGCCCGCCGTCGAGAGCAGCCACGCGGCTAGAAGATCGCACTCGGCCACTGGGATCGGTGCGGCGAAGCGCGCCGCCTCCTCGATCACCGTCGACGATTCGGCAATGCCCGCGCCGCTGCCGCCCGCACCGTCGGGAGTACTCAGCAGCGTGAGCCCGGCATCGGCCAACGCCTCCCACAGCGGGGGATTCCAGACGGGGGCCACTTCGGGCACCAGCAATGCGTCGGCGCCCAGTGACGCGAAGATGTCGTCGGCGAGGCCCCGCAGGTCTGCCAGGTCGTCGCTCATCGCAGCCCCATTCCTCGCGCGATCACACCGCGCAGCACCTCGGTGGTCCCGCCGCGCAGGGTGAACCCCGGTGCGTGCATCAGCGCCTCGGCGGACAGGCGCGCCAGCTCGTCCGTCGATGTGGGGTCCGGCTCGATCCGGGAGCCCGCCATGACCTCGTCGATGACCTCCCGCTCAAACTGCGTGCCGAGGTCCTTCACCAGCGCGGCCGGTAGGTCCACTGCCGCCCCCTCGGTGAGGGCGCCAGCGACTGCCAGGGAGAGTTGACGCAGTGTTGCGGCGCGCGCGGCGATCCGACCGAGGCGCTCCAGGTCCGCGTCGACGACCTCCGACGTCGGGGCGCCGCGCAGCGACTCGGCAAAGGCCTGCGCGAGCGGGAAGGTCGACAGGATCCGCTCGGGCCCGCTGCGTTCGAACGACAGCTCCGAGGTGACCTGCTCCCAGCCGTCACCGGGTGCGCCCAGGACCAATTCGTCGGGCACGAAGACCCGGTCCAGCACGACTTCGTTGAAGTGGTGGTGACCGGTCAGCAGCTTGATGGGCCGGATCTCGATACCCGGCGAATCCAGATCCACGATGAACTGGCTGAGGCCGTCGTGACGGTGAGCAGGATCCAGCGGTTCCGAGCGCGCCAACACAAAGAAAGCGTGAGCGTGGTGGGCACCCGACGTCCACACCTTGGTGCCGGTGATTTCCCAGCCGCCGTCGACCTGATTGGCCCTGGTCCGCACGCTGGCCAGGTCGGACCCGGATTCGGGCTCACTCATCCCGATCGCGAAGTAGGTTTCGCCGCGCGCGATCCCCGGCAGATAGCGCCTGCGCTGGTAATCGGTGCCGTGGCGCATCAGCGATGGCCCCACCTGCCGGTCGGCAACCCAGTGGGCGGCCACCGGCGCCCCGGCCGCCAACAGCTCCTCGGTGACCACGTAGCGCTCCAGGTGTGAGCGGTCGTGCCCGCCGTACTCGCTCGGAATGGTCATGCCCAGCCAGCCGTGTTCACCGAGGCGGCGGGTGAACTCCGGATCCCATCCGGCGATCCAGGAGTCGACCTGCGGCGTGAACCGCCCGGCGGCGAGCTCGTCGGCGAGGAACTCGCGGACCGCAGCGCGTAGTGCCGCCATCGCCTCGGTCTGTGCGGGCACCGGCGGCACCAGCGGGGTCGTCGTCATGGCAGGTCCTACCGGGGCAGTCCGAGCACGCGCTCGGAGATGATGTTGCGCTGGATCTCCGACGTGCCGCCGTAGATCGTCTCGGCACGGCTCAACAAGAAGAGCCGTTGCGCGAAGCCTAGGCCGTCGACACCCCGGCCCGCGGTCACCAGGCCCTCCTGGCCGGCGACGTCCATCGCGAGTTCGCCGAGGATCTGGTGGGCCCGCGACGCGAAGAGCTTGCTGCAGGTCGCGGCGGCGTCGGCGGCATGATCACCGGCCACAACGCCCTCCAGCACCCGCATACTCGTGGCGCGCATGATCGCGACCGACGTGTAGGCGGCGGCGATACGGTCGGCCAGCCGGGCGTCGTCCGCCGCCCCGTTGCGCTTAGCAGCTTCGACGACGACGCCGACTTCACGCTCCATCGCGAGTTGGATCGGCAGCAGGGCTGAACCGCGCTCGTAGCCCAACGTCGACATCACGACCCGCCAGCCGCCGTTGACCTCACCCACGACCATGGACTCGTCGGTGCGCGCGTCGGTGAAAAAGCACTCGGCAAATTCGCCGGATCCGGCGAGGTTCTTGATGGGCCGGACCTGCACGCCGGGCTGGTCGACGGGCACCAGCAACAGGGTCAGCCCGCGATGGCGCAGCGAGGCATCAGGATCAGTGCGGCACAGGACGTAGAGCCAGTCGGCGCGGTCGCCGAACGTCGTCCACACCTTCTGGCCGTCGATGACCCACTGTCCGTCGGACAGTCGTGCCTTCGTCGAGACAGAGGCGAGGTCCGAGCCGGCCGTCGGCTCACTGAAGCCCTGCCCCCACACCTCGTCGACGGACAGGATCGCCGGGATGAAGCGCGATTTCTGCTCGTGCGTGCCGTACTCGAGCAACGTCGGGCCGAGCAGTTCGAGGGCCTGTTGGTTCACCCGCGCAGGAGCTGCGGCGCGTGCGTACTCGTATTCGAAGATGATCTCCTCGATCAGCGACGCGCCGCGACCGCCGTACTCTTTCGGCCAGGTCAGACCCAACCAATGGCCAGCCGACAGCTCCTTCTCCCACGCGATCCGCAGATCCCAGTGCGAGTCGTCGGTCGGGCTGCCCACCCCGCGGTACTCGGCGAACTCGCCGACGAGGTGTTCGTCGAGCCATGTGCGCACCTCGTCGGTGAACGCGGCGTGCTCGGCTCCGAATTCGATGTCCATGTCGCAGGCCCTCAGAGGTTCAGCGGGCGGTAGGGAGCGAACGATGGAGGCCGCTTCTCGACTAGCGCGCGGACACCCTCTTGGAAATCAGGCTGTGCCTTGGCAAGGGTCAGCAGGTGCTGCGCACGCACGCGCGCCTGCTCCATGGTCTGCTCGGAATCGCGCCACACCTGCGACTTGATCATCGCCATCGCCACCGGCGAGACGCTCGCGACGATACCCCGGGCGTAGTCGACTGCCTCGGCCAGCACGGTCTCCGGTTCACACAGACGCTGAACGACGCCGAGTCGCTGCGCCTCATCGCTGAGGAAGACGCGCCCCGACACCATCAGGTCCATAGCGTGGGCCGGGCCGACGAGCCGCGTCAGCATCCACGCCGACGCGTCCTCGGCGGGCAGCCCCCGGTGGGAGAACGCAGTGGTGAATTTCGCGCCCGTTGCCGCGAACCGGTAGTCGAAGCACAGCGCCTGCACAAGACCGATGCCGGCACAGGAGCCGTTGATGGCACCGATGATCATCTTCGGGACGGTCGTCGCATAGGTCTGCGGGCGACGGTTGCTGGTGTAGGCCGACCCGCCGCGGATGTCGTCGAGGACCTGCGGGTCGAGTCCGGCGCAGAAGGTGTGCCCCGCGCCGGTCACGACGATCACACGCACCGCTTCGTCGGCGGTGGCGCGGTCGAGCGCCGTGTAGAACGCGTCCTCCATCGCCGAGGTCCACATGTTGCGGCGCTCCGGGCGGTTCCAGGTGATCACGGCGACGCCGTGGTCGTCGACCTCGTAGAGAACCTCACTCATCGACTGCCTCCCACACCGGGCCGACCGGCGGCAACGGCTCGTTCTTGTCGCCGGTGAACGCCGGCGGACGTTTTTCGATGAACGCGGCCACACCCTCGGCGGAGTCGGATTGGCGGCCCATCCAGCGGAAGTACTCCCACTCCCGGTGGAAGGCGGCTTCCCGGTCGTCGCAGGCGAGTAATTCGTAGGCCAGTTGCTTGGTCAGTCCGACGGCCAGCGGCGCGGTCTGCGCGGCGATCTCGTCAGCGATCTCGTAAGCCCGGACCAGCACCTGATCGCCCGGCAGGGCCTGCGTCGCGATCCCCATCTGCGCAGCCTCCGCCCCGGTGAACAGGCGACCGGTCAGCAGCAGCTCAATGGCCGTAGAGAACCCGACGAGACGCGGCAATAACCACAGCGAGTTCTGTTCGGGGATCAGCCCGCGGCGGGTGAAGACGAAGCCGTACTTCGCGGTCTCGTTAACGATGCGGATGTCCCACTGCATGGGGAAGGTCAACCCCAGCCCGACGGCCGCGCCGTTCATCGCGGCGATGATCGGGGTGCGCATCTGCCACGGGCGCGGCCGGTGCGCCATCATCTGCCGGGCGAGCGCGGTCTGCTCGTCGTCGAAGGCGAAGTTGGCCCCGCCGGGCTCCATATCGGCGCCCGTGGAGAAGAACCGGCCGCGGCCGGTGACGACGATCGCCCGCACCGCCGGATCGGCGTCGAGTTCGGCGAGGCGCTCATGCAGCTCGACCTGCATGGCCGAGATGAAGCCGTTGCCGCGGTCGGGACGGTCGAGCCACACCGTGGCGACCGGGCCCGCCCGCTCGACGCTGATGCCGTTGACTGGGGTCACGGTCAGACCTTCGGGTTCCCGGCGGCGTCGACGTTGGGCTTGGCTTCGGCCACCAACTTGGGAAGCACGTCGCCGATCTCCTCCGGCGTCCACGGCGACATCTTCTCCTCGCCCGGACCGGGGCGCCACCCCTCGGCGACGCTGATCAGGCCGCCCTTGACGTTGAAGACGCGCCCGGTGATCTCCGCCGCCTCCGGCGAGGCGAGCCACACGACAGGCGGGGCGATGTTGGCCGGCGACCCGGCGTCGAACCCGGTCTCCTCCTTAATCTTCTCCATCTTCTCGACGTAGGCGCCCAGGCCCGCGGTCATCTGCGTCAGGGCACTCGGGGCGATCGCGTTGACCGTCACCCCCAGCCGGGAGAGCTCCTCGGCCAAGATGACGGTGAGCCCGGCGATCGCGGCCTTGGCGGCGCCGTAGTTCGACTGCCCGGCGTTGCCGTAGAGCCCCGTCGGCGACGACGTGTTGATGATCCGCGGATGCGAGACCGGGTTGTCGGACTTGGAGCGCTCGCGCCAATAGTTGACCGCATGTCGGGTCGGGCAGAACGTGCCGCGCAGGTGGACGCGGATGACGTCGTCCCACATCTGAGGATCCATGTTGACGAACATCTTGTCGCGCAGGATGCCGGCGTTGTTCACCAGCACGTGCAAGTCGCCGAAGGTGTCCAGGGCCGTCGCGATCAGGCGCGCCGCACCGTCCCAGTCGGACACATCGTCCTTATTGGCGACTGCTTGCCCTCCCTCGGCAGTGATGAGCGCAACCGTCTCGTCGGCGGCACCGAGGTCGTTCACGACGACCTTGGCGCCTTCACGCGCGAAGGCCAGCGCGTGCTCGCGGCCGATGCCGCCGCCCGCGCCGGTGATGACGACTACGCGTCCGTCGTGCAGTTCCATGGTGAATGTCTCCTGATTGGTCTGTCGTGGTTGTCTGTCGGTGGGGTGGTCGTGCGCCAGCTGTTCAGGCCGGCGGTTCGCCGAAAACGGCGAGGGCGTTACGGCCCAGGAAGTTGGCGCGGGACTCCGGCGGAAGGTCGATCGCGCGGCCCTCGGTGATCGTCCGGTCGAACGGCAGGATCGGGTAGTCCGAGGACCACATGAGCTTGGTGTTATTGCGTTTGCGCTGGACGTTCCAGATCTCCTCGGGCACGTACTTGGGCGCCCACCCCGACGTCATCGCGTAGACGTTGGGATGCTTGATCAACATGGAGACCGTCTCGCTGATCCACGGGTCGCCGAGATGGGTCATCACGATCTTGAGTTCGGGGAAGGCCAGTGCCACCTCGTCGATGAGGATGGTCCGCTGCAGCTTCGCCGGCTTCATCGGGCCGGGGGCGCCGACGTTGAAGGTCATCACCGCGCCCTCGTCACAGGCCGCGGTGTACATCGGGTAGGCCAGTTTGTCGTCGATCGGGATCCCGGTGAACATCGGGCACACGCGGATACAGGTAACGCCGTACTCGCGAACGGCGATCCGAACGAGCTTGGCCGCGTCGTAGGCCAGCCGCGGGTCGATGCCGACGGCGAGGACGAAGCGGCCCGGGTACTCCTGCGCGACGGCAGCCAGGCGCTCACACGCGTTGCGCACGACGGCCTCACCGGACTGGATCCCGTTCACGAACGGAGGGGTGATGTCACGCGGGTACTTGGTGAGCACGCCACCGGAGATGCCGAGTCGGTCCATCTCGGCCACCACGTCGGCCATGGTCTCGCCGCCCTCGTAGGAGCTGTCGCTGCGCTTGAATCGAGCCACGACCGACGGATCAGGCGTGACCTCACCCGGTGCGTAGGGCAGGTTGATCCACGAGTCGAAGACACGCGGCTCCGCCTCGTCGGCGGTGTGCGCGGTGGGGGTCATCTGGTCGGCCTTCCTGCTGGCGGTCTCTGCTGGCGACGCTGGTCTGCGGGTCGTCGGTCTACCGGCCGCGGAAGACCGGGGGGCGCTTGTCCTTCATGGCGGCGAGCGCCTCGGCCGCGTCCTCGGTCGCCGCGACGACCGCGAAGTGCGACGAGATCAGGTCCAGCGCGGTCCGCAGGTCGGTGCCGGCCGACTGATAGGTGGCGCGCTTGATCATCCGCACGGTCACCGGCGGCGAAGCCGCGATCTGCGCGGCCAGCGCAGTGGTGGCCTCGGCGAGGTCCTCCGGGTCGACGACGCGGTTGACCATCCCGATCCGGTGGGCCTCGTCGGCGGTGACGAAATCACCGGTCAGCAGCAGCTCCAGCGCCTTGGAGGTACCCACCAAACGCGGCAGGTAGTACGCGCCGCCGTCGCCGGGGGTCAGGCCCACTTTGACGTAACCCTCCGACATCCGGGCCGAGCGCGAGGCGATGCGCAGATCGCACATCAGCGCCATGTCCAGCCCGGCGCCGACGGCTACCCCGTTGATCGAGGCGATCACCGGCTTGTCGAGCGCCTCGAGTTCCAGGGCGACCCGGTGGATCTGGTCGTGCAGCTGGGACTTCCGCTCCAGCGGCGTGAGGTCCGGGTTGGCATTGGAGATCGACGAGAGGTCCACGCCCGAGCAGAACGCCTTGTCCCCGGTCCCCGTGAGGACCACGACCCGGACGTCGTCATCGGTGCGTGCAGTCCTCAGGAGCTCGGCCCATTCGGCGACCATGTCGAAGGTGAACGCGTTGCGCTGCTCCGGCCGATTGAGCCGGATCGTGCCGATCCCGTCGGCGACCGACCATTCCAGATCTGCCACCAGGCCCGCCCCTTTCCTGTCGGTCGATATCGCTTAATTCATTAGTTATTTGTACTATAGATCTATCGGGATGCCAACCGGCATGCATACAGGTGAAAGAGATGGGGATGACCGAACTCGGCACTGGATTGCCGCTCACCGCGGCAGACCGCGACTTCCGCGACGAGGTGCGGGATTGGTTGGCCGACAACCTCACCGGCGACTTCGCCGGACAGAGCCATCGCGGCGGGCCCGACGACGACGACAACTGGGAGCTGCGCCGCGAATGGGAGCGGCGACTCGGCGCGGGCAACTGGCTGGGTTTGTCGTGGCCGGTCGAGTACGGCGGGCGCGGTGCGACCCTCTCCCAGGAGATCCTGTTCGCGATGGAGTACGCGGGCGCGGGCGCACCGCCGCGCGCGGCATTCCACGGCGAAACCTTGATGGCGCCCACCGCCCTGCACTACGGCACGCCAGAGCAGAAGCAGCGACTCCTGCCACCGATGGCGCGCGGTGAGACCGTATGGTGCCAGGGCTATTCCGAGCCCGGTGCCGGCTCCGACCTCGCCGCCATCAGCACTAAGGCGCGACTGGAGGACGACACCTGGGTCGTCAACGGCCAGAAGATCTGGACGACCTTCGCCCATCACGCCGATTGGATCTTCGCAATCGTGCGGACCGAGCCCGGATCCACGCGTCACGCCGGACTGTCCTACATGCTGATCCCGTTGGACCAGCCGGGAGTCCGCGTGGTGCCGATCCGCACGATGCTCGGCGACAGCGGCTTCAACGAGGTCTACTTCGACGATGCGCGCACCAGCAGCGACAACGTCCTGGGCCCGACCGGGGAGGGATGGAAGGCGGCGATGACGACGCTCGGCCACGAGCGCGCGACCTCGGTCCTGAACTACCAGTTCTCGTTCCGCCGCGAGATGGCCACCGTCACCGAGATAGCCCGCAGACGGGGCGCCACCGCTGATCCGATCCTGCGCGACCGTCTCATCGACTCGATCATCGGCCTCGAGATCATGGGCTACAACAACCTGCGCACCCTGGGCACCGCCCTGCGCGACGGCGAGTTCGGCCCCGAGGCGTCGATCGGGAAGTACTACTGGTCCACCTGGCACAAGAAGTTCACCGAGCTCGCGATGGACATCCTCGACACCGACGGGTGGCTGGGCACCGAGTGGGGCGACGGACCCGACGGCGACGCCGAGACCCTGCGACGGGCCTTCGTTCGTGCCCGGGCAGAGTCCATCTACGCCGGGACCAGCGAGATCCAGCGCAACATCATCAGCGAACGGGTGCTGGGCCTGCCGCGCGAGCCGCGCCCGTCGGGGGCGGGCCGATGAGTGCCGCGCGGGGCCCCCTGCACGGGATCCGGGTCCTGGACCTGAGCCGGATCCTCGCGGCTCCACTGGTGGCACAGATGCTCGGTGATCTCGGTGCCGATGTCGTCAAGGTCGAGAGGCCCGGTGCCGGAGACGACTCCCGCCGCTACGGCCCGCCCTTTCTGCACGACGGGGACGGCGAGCCGACCAATGATGCCGGCTTCTACCTGGCCTGCAACCGCAACAAGCGCTCCATCACCGTCGACCATTCGACGCCTGCGGGCGCGCAGATCATCGCCGACCTCGCCGCCCGTGCCGATGTGCTGATCGAGAACTTCCGCAGCGGCGTGCTCGCCAAGTACGGCCTCGACCACGAGACGCTGCGCGGAGCCAACCCAGGACTGGTCTACTGCTCGATCACCGGCTTCGGCCAGGACGGCCCGTACGCCCAGCGTCCTGGATACGACGGCGTTTTCCAGGCGATGAGCGGCATGATGAGCGTCTCCGGGGTTCCCGACGGCGAGCCCGGCGCGGGTCCGATGAAAGTCGGGGTGTCGATGGTCGACATTCTGACCAGCCTGTACGCCGGCAACGCGATCCTCTCCGCACTGTGGCATCGGGACACCACCGAGAACGGCGAGGGCCAGCACATCGACATGTCGCTGCTCGACTGCGGCCTGGCCTCCCTCTCGCACTACGCGCAGAACTATCTGATCTCCGGTGCCGCGGCGCCACGGCGGGGCAACGGTGGCTTCGGCGGAATCCCGTCGCAGACGTTCACCGGCTCCGACGGGGAAGAGTTCTTCCTGGTCGCCAGTACGCCGGCGCAGTGGCGCGGCGTCGCCGACGCGCTGGAGCGGCCCGATCTGTTGACGGATGAGCGCTTCGCAGATGTCTCGGCACGCATCGCCAACCGGGATGTGGTGATCGAGACGCTGGACCGTGCGTTCGCGGCGCGACCCGCGCGCGAGTGGGTGGACCTCCTCGAGGCGCGCGACGTGCCGGTGAGCCCGGTCAACGACATGGACGGCGTTTTCGCCAACCCGCAAATCCGCCACCGCAACATGCGGATGACCATCGAGCATCCGGTCGCCGGGCCGATCGACCTGCTGCGCAATCCGATCGTGCTGGGCTCGACGCCGATCACCGACTACGCACCGCCGCCGACGCTGGGGCAGCACACGCGCGAGGTACTCGCCACCGAACTCGGCATGTCCGATGAGCAGATCGACAAGCTGGTGGCCGACAGAACGGTGTGACCGCTCAGGACAGCAGTTCCACCAGGGTGGTGTCGGAGTCGCCGACCATGTACTGCTCGACCTTCTTGAGGTGGCGGCGCCACGTCTCGGCCGCGCCCGCAGAATCCCCGTCGCGCAGGTGGTTGAGCAGCCGCTTGTAGGCCCGCAGGGCCAGCTCGTCGGCCTGCCGCTGCTGGTCCTCGCCGTGGACGGACATGAACATCGTGTTATGCGCTTCCATGATGTTCAGCAGCATGCCGGCCAGCACCGAGAGGGTCTGCAACCCGCTGAGGTCGATCAGCTCCTGGTGGATCGCGGTGTCGATCTGCGCGAACTCCACCGCATCGTCGAGCGCCTTGCCGGCGCGGTCGACGAGATCCTCGAGCGGCTGGAGCTTCTTGGCCGTCATCCCTGAGAGCGCCCGCACGGCCGCGACCTCGATCTCGGTTCGCGAGCGATAGACGTCAGCCAGGGGCACCTCGTGGAATTGCAGGAGCAGCCCCAGGTGCCGCGCGGCTATCGACGGGTCCGGGGCCAGTGCACGGGCACCGCCGTGCGCACCCCGCAACACCGTGATCAGTGACTCCGATTCAAGGATCCGGAAGGCCTCACGCATCGTGGGCCGCGAGACGCCGAACTCCTCCATGAGCAGGGTCTCGCTCGGCAGCGGGTCCCCGGGCGAGATGGCACCGGTGACGATCCTGCGGCGCAGGTCGGCGGCAACGAGTTCCCCTGCTTTGGGAACCCGCACCACGCGCGAACCGGCGGCTGCCATCGCGGTCCTCCTCATGGAATGAGACGTACGCCCGCAATGAGGCGGACTTTTGTATTGATTGAGATTACTATCCCGACGCTCGGACCCCGGGCAACGCGCGTCACGGCCGCGTCTTCTCGATCAGCCGCTGCGTCAGCTCGGCGTGCTCGGCGGAGTTCACACTGGCCCGTTCAGCGTGCAGCGCCTGGTCGAGCAGACCCGTCAAGACCCGGGTCACGTGTGTGTTCAGCAACCGCTTGGTGTCCTGGAGAGCACGGGCCGGCACCTCCGCGAGCCGCTGAGCGAGCTCCACCGCGGCCGGCACGACCTCCTCGGCGGGCACCACGGAGTTCACCAGGCCCAACTCGCGGGCCGTCGTGGCGGGGATGCGGGCGCCGGTGAAAACGTACTCTTTGGCGCGCATCAGCCCGATGGTCAGGGGCCACAGCAACGCGGCGCCGTCGCCGGGCACCAGGCCTACACCGAGGTGCGGGTCGGCGATGAAGGCCGATTCTGCGGCGATCGCCATGTCACATAGGGTCACCAGGCTCGCACCCAGCCCGACGGCCGGACCGTTGACCGCGGCGATGAGCGGTTGAGGCAGGTCGACCATCGAGCCGACCATGCGCCGCGCCTCGGCGAAGACCTCGTCCTGGATGTCCTGGTCGCGCTGGGTGGCGACCATCCGAGGGAAATCACCACCGGCGGAGAACGCCCTGCCCGCCCCGGTGAGGACAACGGCCCGCACGGTGGTGTCGGCGGCGATGACGTCCCAGATCTGCGCAAGCTCACGATGCATGACGGCATCGGCGGCATTCATCGCCTCCGGCCGGTTCAAGGTCACCACTGCCACCGGCCCCTCGTGGCGGATGGCAATGGTCTGGAAGCTCGCCGTGGTCGACGTCTCCGACATGATGGGCACCTTTCGGGTCGTGCCTACGATTGATCCAATTAGTTCATCTATTGTACTATTTACACAAGCTGTCGACCACCGAACGCGAGGAGCGTCAATGAGTCTGACCCCCAGCCCGGAGCGCGAGGAACTGCGCTCGGTGGTGCGCAAGTTCCTCGTCGCACACTCCGACGAGGAGCAGGTCCGCCGGCAGATGGACCTCGGCGCCGGCTTCGACGCGTCGACGTGGAAGCTGATGGCACAGCAGATCGGGATCCAGTCGCTGATGATCCCCGAGGAGTACGGGGGCGCCGGCTTCGGATTCGGCGAGATGGCGATCGTCCTCGAGGAGGCCGGACGCGCGCTGCTGTGCGCGCCGCTGCTGTCGACGGTGCTGGCCACCACCGCACTCCTGTCTGCCGACGATGACGCGGCCGCCGCGGCATTGCTCCCCGGTATCGCCGACGGGACCGTGATCGCCACCGTCGCCATCGCCGACGACAACGATCCCGGCCCCGACGGTGTCCGCCTCGCAGCCGAACCGGCTGCAGACGGGGCCGGCTGGCGGCTGACCGGGACCAAGCCGTATGTGCTCGACGGTGCCGATGCGGCACTGATCATCGTCGCCGCCCGCACCCCCGCGGGCGTCTCACTCTTCCTCGTCGACTCCGGTGCCGACGGCTTCATCGCGACCAACCTGCCCACACTGGACCTCACCCGACGCCTGGCGAGCCTGGAGTTCGCTGACACCCCCGCCACTCTGTTGGGGGGCGAGGGCGCCGGGTCCGCAGTGTGTGATCAGGTGCTGCGCACCGCCGCGGTGGCGCTGGCGTGCGAACAGGTGGGCGGGGCGGCCAAGGTCCTGGAGACGACCGTCGAGTACGTGAAGACGCGCGAGCAGTTCGGCCGTCCCATCGGTTCCTTCCAAGCCGTCAAGCACCGCCTGGCCGACATGCTGGTCCAGCTCGAGTCGGCCCGGTCGGCGGCCTATTTCGCGACCGCCGCACTGGAGTCGGAGTCCGACGAGGCACCCGTCGCCGCGTCGATCGCGAAGTCGTACTGCAGCTCGGCGTACTACGACATCGCCGCGGAGAGCATCCAGTTGCACGGCGGCATCGGGTTCACCTGGGAGCACTCCGCGCACCTGTACTTCAAACGCGCGAAGGGATCGCAGACGATGTTCGGCACGCCTGCCTACCACCGCCGACTGATCGCCGTCGAACTCGGTGTCTGAATCGGTGGGCGCGCCGGACGGACTCCTTGCGCTCCTGTCCGTCGAACCGCAGCCCGACGGGACCTACCTGGGCGGTGTGGTAGCGGGATCGCAACTGACCCGGCTCTTCGGAGGCCTGGTCCTCGCACAAGCGCTGGCGGCCGCGGGCGCCAGTGTCAAAGCCGGCCGCGCGCCCCACTCGTTGCACGCGTACTTCCTGCGCCCCGGCCACACCGAGGAACCGGTCCGCTACCGCGTGGAGTCGCTCCGGGACGGTCGGGCGTTCACCACCCACCGGGTGACTGCCGAGCAGGCCGGACGGCCCATCCTGACGATGATCGCCTCCTTCCACGTGCCCGAATCCGGACTGGCCCACCAGATCACCGCCCCCGATGCCCCCGATCCGCACACGTTGCGCAGCGTCCACGACTGCTCCGACACCGAACCGGTCATCTACCGGGAGTGGCCGTGGATCGACCTGCGCCGGGTGCCCCGCACTGACGGTTCCGAACCCACCCGTGCTCGCGTCTGGTGCCGAGTCCTCGAATCACTGCCCGACGATCCCCTGGTGCGAGCATGCGCACTGGCCGCCATCGCGGACTTGAGCTTCTTGTCCGTCGTGCTCTGGACCCACGGCCTCGGCATGGAGCACGACGGCTACATACTCGCCTCCCTCGATCACGCAATGTGGTTCCACCGACCAGTGCCCGACCAGGACTGGCTCCTCTACGACCAGCAGTCGCCCTCGTCAGCAGACGGGCGCGGCATGGCCACGGGCAACATCTACAGCAGCGACGGCGCGCTGCTGGCCACCGTTGCCCAGGAGGGTTTGCTCCGCCCTCTGAGCACCGAGTAGGCGTACCGAACGACGGTCAGTAGCGCATGTGGATGCCGGCGGCCACGTTGACGGTCTCGCCCGTCATCGTCGGGCAGCGGTCCGACAGGAGAAAGGATGCCGCTTCCACGACGTCGGCGACGTCGACGAGGCGCCCGAGCGGTGCCCGTGCGAGCTCGGCCTCCTTCATGTCCGGGTGCAGGGCATCGATGAAGCGGGTACCGGTCACCATGCCCATGGACAGGGTGTTGACGCGGATCCCGTACGGTCCGCCCTCATGGGCACAGCTGCGCGTCAGCACGCCCAGGCCACCCTTGGACACCGCGTACGGCGCTTCGATGCCCGCGCCCCCGACATCGGGGGCGTAGGTAGAGACGTTGAGGATGACGCCGGGCAGACCGGCGTCACGCATCTGCGTCATCGCCAGCTTCGACAGCATCCACGGGCCGCTCAGGTTGACCGCGAGAACGCGGTCCCAATCAGCCGGGTCGTAGTCGAAGATCGAGCCCATGATGTTGTAGGCAGCGTTGTTGACCAGCATGGTGATCGGCCCGAGCTCGTCGCGCACCCACCCGGCGACCTCGACGATCTGGTCGCGGTCACCGACGTCGAGTTGCTTGGCCACAGCACGTCCACCGTGGTCCGCGGCGATTGCTTCGGCAACGTCGACGACGCGGCGCGCGTGTGAATCGGTGACCACGACGGTAGCGCCGTCGGCCGCGAGGCGCGTCGCGATCGCCTGTCCGATGCCGCCGCCCGCCGCACCGGTCACCAGTGCGATCCGTCCCGATAGTTCGTCGATCATCACACCTCCACAGTCAGTTCGTGCTTGCGCAGTTTGCCCGTCGGGGTCCGCGGCAGTGAATCGACGACGTCGATCCGGCGCGGTTGTTTGAAGCCTGCCAGCCGTTCCCGGCAATACTGTGCCAACTCGCCGACCAGTGCGTCGGCGTCACCATCGGGGTCACTGGGCACGATCAGGGCTACCGGGACCCGCCCCAGGCTTTCGTGCGCAGCCCCGACGACGGCGACGTCGAGGACTCCCGGTGCCATGATGAGGGCGTCTTCGATCTCTCGCGGATAGATGTTCACGCCGCCGGCGATGATCAGGTCGGATCGGCGGTCCACCAGGTAGAGATAGCCGTCGTCGTCGAGATAGCCGAGGTCGCCCACCGAGAAATAGCCGTCGGGGTGGTCGCGGCGCGCGGGTGCGTCCACGGCTGCGCCGTGGTAGGCGAACTCCGGAATGTCGGCGAACCAGATCGTGCCCACCTCGCCGGGCGGCTGCGGTGCGCCATCATCGTCGGCGATGAGCGGTCGCCCTAGCGCCGGACGCCCGACCGAACCCGGGTGGGCCATCCATTCGTCACTGGTGATGAAGGTGGCGCCGACGCCCTCGGTGTTGGAGTAGAACTCGTACAGGATCGGGCCCCACCAGTCGATCATCGCGCGTTTGACCTCGACCGGGCAGGGAGCGGCGGCATGGACCGCGGCGCGCAGCGTGCTCAGGTCGTGGGCGCGGCGCACGGACTCGTCGAGCTTGAGCATCCGCACGAACATCGTGGCCACCCACTGGCTGTGGGTCACGCCGTGGCGCTCGATCAACGACAGCGCCTGCTGTGCGTCGAAGGACTCCATCACCACGACTGTGCTGCCCTGTCGGTGCGTTCCCATTGACCAGGCCAGCGGGGCAGCGTGGTAGAGCGGTGCGGGACACAGGTAGACGTCGCCGGGCACCATGCCGAGCCGCCCTGCCAGCCACTTCCCGGGGACGTCGGGATAGCTGCCCAACGGTCCGAGGCCCAGTGGCCGCTCGATCCCCTTGGGACGGCCACTGGTGCCCGACGAATAGAGCATGAAGTCGCCCTCGCACTGGTCGGGCAGCGGCGCATCGTCGGTTTGGGCGAGCATCGACTCGTAGTCCGCCCAGTCGTCGAATCCCTCCCGCGGCCGATCGACCATGACGAGCAGGTGCGCCGACACGGGCAGCGCGGCCACCGCGATCGGTGCCAAGGCCGCCGACGTGACCACCGCCATCGGCTCGCAATCGGCAAGGATGTGGGCGACCTCCGGCGCTGTGAGATGGGAGTTGACACCGACGTAGCGCAGCCCCGCACGCTGGGCCGCCCAGGCGGTCTCGAGGAACTCGGCGCGATTCTCCATCAGGATCGCGATGGTGGACCCTATGGACGCGCCACCGTCGCGCAAATGGCGCGCAACCCTCATCGACCGGGAGTCGAGCTCACCGAAAGTGACCCGGCGCCCGCTCGGCTCGACGATGATCGCCGGCTGCGCGGCCCACTGCGCCGCGAACGGCGACGAGGCTGGTTCGTCGATCGTCACTGTGGGCCTAGACGGAGAGCACCGTGACGGCGCCAGTTCCCGGTGAGCCGTAGAGGTGCGTGTATCCGACCCGGTGCGGTCCGGGGACCTGGCGGTCGCGGGCTTCGCCGCGCAGTTGGACGACGATCTCGTGGATCTGGCGCAGGCCCGACGCACCGATCGGCTCACCGTTGGCCATGAGGCCGCCGTCGGTGTTGACCGGCAGCCGGCCGCCGATCTCGGTGGCGCCGTCGGCGATGAGCTTCTCCTGCTCGCCGTCGGCGCAGAACCCGTTCTCCGCGAGGTGGATGACCTCCGACCCGGCGTCGGTGTCCTGCAGCTGGACGACGTCCACGTCCGACGGGCCGAGCCCGGCGGTCTCGAACGCGGCGCGAGACGCGTCGACGGTCGGGCTCGGTGCTGCCGCGGCCGGCAGCGACGGGCTCTGCATCTCGAATGCACCGAAGCGCCGCGTGCGCAGTTCGGCGGCCAAGACGTGCACCGCTCGCGAGGAGAACTCCGCGGCCCGGTCGCGCCGACACAGGATCACCGCCGCGGCACCCTCGTTGGGCGCGCAGTACATGTACTGGGTCAGCGGGTAGTTCAGATATGGCGCGGCGACGACGTCGGCCGCGCTCATCTCCTTGCGCCGCCACGCCTTTACGTTGCGCGCGCCGTTGCGGAAGTTCTTCTCGGCGACCCGACCGAGCGTCTCTGCGGTGATGCCGTGTTGGTGCATGTAGCGATTGATCTTCTGCCCGAAGAAGTGGGTGGTGAGAAACAGCCCGGTCTCGCCGTACCAGGCCGGCAGCCCGAGGGCCTGCGGGTCACCGCCGAACGCACCGCGCGGATGCTTGTCGAAACCGACCGCGACAGCGATGTCGGCCTCGCCGTTCTCGATGGAGCGCGCCGCCTCGGCCAGCGCCGTGTGGCCAGTCGCGCACCCGTTGAACACACCGAAGAACGGGATCCCCGTCAGCCCCAGCTTGCCCACGATCGCATCCGGGTTGGACACCTCGTAGCTGCCGGCGTAGCCGCGCTGCACCTGGTCCCATCCGATACCCGCGTCGGCGAGCGCTAGTCGGATTGCCTCGGCGCCCATGTCCAGGGCGGGCTTGTCGCCGAACCGCCCGAACGGGTGCAGCCCGACACCGATGATCGACACGTTGCGCATCAGGCCTCCCCCGCCTCGTTTGCAGCCGGGTCCACCGGCGCGAAGCCGAAGGTCTCGACGCTTCGCACCGGGTCGCCGGCGAGGTCGAACGGAATGGTGACCGTTTCCATCAACGCGCCGATGACCAATTGTGCCGGGTCGTTCACCGTCAATCTGCCCTCGACGAGGATGCCCTCGGGGAACTCGACGTAGCCGACCGCGTAGGGCTCGAAGTCCCCCGGCGCCCCGGCGTACGGAGGTGAGGGCGGCGGAAACTCCTGCGTCGTCCACGTGAACAAGGTCCCGCGGGGCGACAGCAGGATCTGCTCGACGTCGCCGGCAGCCCCCTGATCGCCGGTGAGCGCGGGGAAGTCGACGACCCCGGTCGCGGTGCGCCGCGACGCCACGAGGCGTACGGCACCGTCGTCGCGCACAAACAGGTCGGCCGCAATGGTTCGGAAGTCGATGGCACGGGGCAGCCTCTCGTTCGGCGTCGACATTGACACGTTATTAGTTAATGTATTGTACTGATTACGGCGCTAACCGCAACAGCGCCGCTCGTCGCCAGTCAAAGGAGATCCTCATGCGTGATGCCGTCATCGTCGAAGCGGTTCGCAGCCCGATAGGCAAGCGCAACGGCGGCCTCGCCGGGACCCACGCTGTCGAGGTGTCCGCCCAGGTGCTGACCGCCCTGGTCGCGCGGGCGGGCCTGGATCCCGAACTCATCGACGACGTCCACTGGGGCAACGTCATCAGCATCGGCCAGCAGTCGGGCAACATCGGCCGCATGGCCGTCCTGGGTGCTGGCTGGTCCGAGGCAATCCCCGGGTTCACCATCGACCGGCAGTGCGGGTCGTCGCAGCAGGCTATCTCCACCGCGGCCGCCACAGTCGTGTCCGGGCAGGCCGACATCATCGTCGCCGGCGGTGTGGAGATGATGTCCAACGTCCCGATGGGGGCGGCCACGGTCGAGGGCACCGGCCAGATGGGTGGACCGGCGGTGACCCGCTACAGCACGGAGCTCGCCGAGTTCCCCGGCTTCCACGGACGGTTCAACCAGGGCGCGGGCGCGGAGAAGATCGCCGCCGACTATGGGCTCTCCCGTACCCAGCTCGACGAGTACTCGGTGCGCTCGCACGAACGCGCCGCGAAGGCCCAAGCCGCCGGGGACTTCGAGGCCGAGATCACTCCGATCACCACGGCTGCCGGCACCGTCGACGCCGACGAGGGCATCCGCCCCGGTTCGTCGGTGGAGAAGCTCGCCACTCTAAAAGCACCGTTCATCGAGAACGGCGTGATCACCGCGGGCAACGCCTCGCAGATCTCCGACGGCGCCGCCGCACTGCTCATCACCACCTCGGAGAAGGCAGCCGAACTCGGGCTCACCCCGATCGCCCGCGTGCACACCGCCGTCGTCGCCGGCGACGACCCGGTCAAGATGCTGACCGGACCAATCCCGGCGACCGCCCTGGCACTGAAGCGCTCGGGCCTGTCGATCGCCGACATCGACGCCTTCGAGGTCAACGAGGCCTTCGCCCCGGTGCCGATGTCGTGGCAGATCGAGACGGGCGCTCCCGACGACAAGCTCAACCCGATCGGCGGTGCCATCGCACTCGGCCACCCGCTGGGCGCCTCGGGGGCCCGGATCGCGACGACCCTGATCAACCACCTGCGCCGCACCGGCGGCCGCTACGGCCTGCAGACGATGTGCGAGGGCGGCGGCACGGCTAACGCCACCATCTTCGAGATCCTGTAAATCATGCGGCCTCGGTGGCCGCATTGGTTTACACCAGTGAACAGGTGTCACAATAGCCACTGACCTGCATATTTAAGCCTTGAACTCGAATGTGTGTTCGGGTAATGTTGGGTCATGGACACCACGACCGCCACCCCGGAACAACCGGCGGTCGACCATGCCCAGATCGGTGCCAACACCGACGATTTCGACGTCGATCCCGGTGTGTGGGACATCCCCGATCCGTGGGATGAGCCTGACGCGTTCGATGATGAGGCGTTGTGGGTCAAGCGGGCCGCCTCGGTGGGTCCGGCAGCATCGTTGGCGTTGGGGGACCCGGCCTGGACGGTCGATGTGTTGGGTCATGCGCGGCGGGCGAATGCGATGTTGGCGTGGATCGAGTACCGCGAGATCGGCGTGATGCACACGGTGCTGTCCGAGACAGGTAAGCCCGAGGCGTCGGCGCGGGGGGTGCGGATGCTCGACATCGAAACCCAGGCCGCCGCCCGGATCGCGATGAGCCAAGGACTGACCCAACGCCAAGCCGACAAGTGGTTGGGCGAGGCGATCGCCATGCGCGATCGTCTCCCGGTGGTGGGGCGGTGTCTGCGTGACGGGGTCATCAGCCCGCGGCAGTTCCGGTTGGCGGTGGCGCGCACCG
>DLKD01000048.1 GCA_002477755.1 Gordonia sp. UBA7599 | reverse complement strand
CGGCATCGGACGTGGTCGCCGTGTCCTTGCGGGCGATCTTGTCGGCGTAGCGGTTGAAATTCCCGCCCGAAGCGAGGATCCCGGCGACCACGCGCAACCCGGAATGTCGGTACGCCAGCGTGATGTGGGCGACGACCTCACGCACCCGCCACCCCTCGCAGAGCGACGGATGTGCCCACTGCTCGGGGGTCAGTCCGCCGAGGAGATCGGCTAGCCGACGCCGCTCGGCGAAGGTTTCAGTGCGGAGTTCATCGTCGGTGAGGGTCATCGGAGGCCTTCTAACGGGGGATCTGGTCGCTGGGGACAAGAGCTACGGCCGATCTCACCACCGTAGCGCTTGGCGGTGGCGATGGATCCTGCGCGACGATGTCGAGAATTGGCCAACGGCTCCGTCCCAGGGGTGAGCGACTGACTAGGGTCGCCAACGAAGGGAGAACGTCATGGCCAAGTATCTGATGCTCAAGCACTACCGCGGCGCGCCGGCCTCGGTGAACGACGTGCCGATGGATCGGTGGACCCCGGCTGAGGTCGAGGCCCACATGCAATACATGGAGGATTTTGCGGCACGACTGCAAGAGACTGGCGAGTTCGTCGACAGCAGGGCGCTCACCCCGGGTGGCACCTGGGTGCGCTCGGGCGGGGCCGGCAAGCCTCCGGTGACCGACGGCCCGTTCGCCGAGACCAAAGACCTGGTCGCGGGATGGATGATGATCGACGTCGAGTCCTACGAGCGTGCCGTCGAGTTGGCGGGCGAGTTGTCCGCAGCGCCCGGTGCGGGTGGGGTGCCGGTCGGCGAGTGGCTCGAGTTGCGCCCGGTGATGTCGCACAACTCCGACGTCCTCGACTGATGTCCGACCGCGCGGTCGGCGTCGCGGTGGCCGGTGTCGCACTCCGGGAACTGATCCCCGGGGTTCTTGCGGCGCTGGTCGGCCGTGGCGCCGACTTCGCCTCCGCCGAGGATGCGGTCCAGGAGGCACTCGTGCGGGCAATCGAGAAGTGGCCGTCACAACCGCCGGCGGACGCGAAGGGTTGGTTGGTCACTACCGCGTGGCGATGCTTCCTCGACCAGACGCGCTCGGAATCTGCACGTCGGCAGCGCGAGTCGCGCGTCGCGATGCGACCGGCACCGGGGCCCGCCGCCGAGGCCGACGACACGCTGTGGCTCTACTTCCTGTGCGCTCATCCGAGTCTGTCGCCGTCGTCGGCGGTGGCGCTGACACTGCGTGCCGTCGGGGGACTCACGACCAAGCAGATCGCCGCGGCCCATCTGGTCCCGGAATCGACGATGGCGCAGCGGATCGCGCGAGCCAAGCGGACTGTGGGTGCCGCGGGCTTCGACGTACCGGGCGATATCGACACGGTCCTTCGGGTGCTCTACCTCGTGTTCAACGAGGGGTACACCGGCGAAGTCGACCTGGCGTCCGAGGCGATCCGGCTCGCACGCCAACTCGCCGCGATCCGCGACGATCCGGAGGTCCTGGGGCTCCTCGCGCTGTTCCTCCTCCACCACGCGCGGCGTGATGCCCGGTCGCGCCCCGACGGCGGGATCGTGCCGCTCGCCGAACAGGACCGGCGACGGTGGCGGACCGATCTCATCGTCGAAGGAGTGGACATCCTGCAGGGTGCGCTGGCCCGCGACCGCCTTGGCGAGTACCAGGTGCAGGCGGCGATAGCCGCGTTGCACGCCGATGCCCCCACCGTCGACGAGACCGATTGGCTTCAGATCGTCGAGTGGTACGACGAATTGGTCGCGCTGACCGACAGCCCGATCGCCCGCCTCAACCGGGCCGTTGCGGTAGGGGAGGCCGACGGCCCGTCGGCCGGGCTCGCCGCGCTCGGCGAACTCGACGAAGGGTTGCCCCGGTACTGGGCGGTGGCGGCGCACTTGTACGAGGCGACCGGTGACCTGGCCGTGGCCGCCGATCTCTATGTGACGGCCGCGGACAAGACGGATTCGACCGCTGAGCGCAACCATCTGATCCTCTGCGCTGCGCGAGCACGCGAGCGCATTGCCGACCGAGGTTAGGCGACGTCGGTGACCCTTCCGCTACAGGTCCTCGCAACAACTACTGTTGCAACCGCAGTTGTTGTGAGGATCGGTAGCTGATGTGAACCACCAGGAGGGTGAATGGCCAAGCGGCTGAACACGATGCAGGTAGTGCGGACCGAGCGTCTGAGTCCGCATTTCATGCGCGTGTACCTCGGCGGTGACGGGTTCGACGAGTTCTCGCCGGTGCGCGGACGCGACGAGGTGACCGCCGACTGGGACACCGACATGTACGTCAAGATCGTGTTCATGCCGGACGGGTCCGAGGTTCCCGACGGTCTCGACCCCGATGAATTGCGCGGCGGCACGGGTCAACCCGGCAAACCGGTTCTGCGCACCTACACGGTCCGTCGCTACGACCCGGTGGCGCGTGAGCTCGCCATCGACTTCGTCGTCCACGGCGACGAGGGGCTGGCCGGCCCGTGGTCGCTGCGTGCGCAACCCGGGGAAACCGTGCGGTTCATCGGCCCGGGCAGCGGCTACCGGCCGCGCGAGGACGCGCCCTGGCACCTCTTCGCCTGCGACGAGGCCGGACTACCGGCAGTCGGGGCGGCACTCGAGGCTTTGCCGGCCACCGCGCGCGGCCAGGCGTTCATCGAGGTCGCCGGACCCGACGACGAGCTTTCGCTGACCGTACCCGAGGGCGTAGAGGTCACCTGGCTGCACCGGGGTGGCGGCGCCGGTGAGGTCGGCGACGACGTCGCGGGTGACAACGCTCCGCTGATTGCGGCGGTCCGCAACGCAGCGTGGTGGGACGGCGAACCACAGGTCTTCATCCATGGCGAAGCGCAGGTCGTCATGCACAATCTGCGCGGATACATCCGCAAGGAGCGCGGCGTGCGTGCGGCCAACGCGTCCATTTCGGGCTATTGGCGCCGGGGTCACACCGAGGAGGGATTCCGCCAATGGAAGGCGGATCTGCGCGCGTCCGAAGCAACGAACCCCGCCCAATAGCTTCGGACGCCGCGCTCGGAATTCGGAGGAAACGGGCAGGTCAACGGGCTATCCGGGCATCTGGCACCCGCTGTATTCGGACATAGAAACTCCACAGCATCTACAGGGCCGACGCCTAACTTGTGTTCCTACCTTCGTCCTTTGTCGGGCACACAGCCCGCCGAAGTGAGATGAAAGAGAGACACCGATGTCGAAGCCCCAGAAGATCAAGCACAAGTCCTCGTTCTTCCTGCCCTTCCACGTGAAGAAGAAGAAAGAAGACAAGAAGAAGAAGTAAGGCCTCGATCTCAGGCTTTCGACGCCCCCGACCATCACGGTCGGGGGCGTCTCCTTGTCGGTGGGCCGTCACAGAGTCACCGGCACAGAATCGGTGGACCGTTACAGATTGGCCGCAACCGGGCGTGCCGCGTTGCGCGGAGCGCAGACGCGACGTGCACTGGACCCATGGACCAGCGGGGCGTCGTCGACGATTTCGCGACCTACCTGCGCCTGGAGAAGGCCCGCAGCGAACACACGGTCCGCGCGTACACCGGTGACGTGCGTGCACTCCTCTCGTTCGCGGGTGCCCGCGGTGTCGCCGTCGCCGACCTCGACCTATCTGTGTTGCGTGCGTGGTTGGCGGAGCAGACGCGGCGCGGTATCGCACGCACGACGATCGCCCGGCAGGTGTCGAGCGCCAAGACGTTCGGCGCGTGGGCGGCCCGCGAAGGGTTGCTGAGCGACGATCCTTCCGCACGACTGCAAGCTCCCAAGGCCCACCGCGTCCTTCCGCACGTGCTGTCGCCCGAGCAGGCGAACGCGGTGACCGCCGTGCCCGTAGACCACGGTGATCAGGCGATCGGGGAGGAACCGTCGCCGATGCAGCTGCGAGACCGGGTGATCCTGGAACTGCTGTACGCCAGCGGGATCCGCGTCGGCGAGTTGTGCGGACTCGACGTCGACGATGTCGACGATTCGCGGCAGGTCCTGCGCGTTATCGGCAAAGGCAACAAGCAGCGCACGGTGCCGTTCGGGCGTCCGGCCGCACAGGCGCTGGCGCTTTGGCTGCGTGACGGGCGTCCGCATGTGGCGACCGCCGCGTCGGGTTCGGCGCTGCTGCTCGGTGCGCGGGGCGGCCGGCTCGACCAGCGGATGGCGCGGACCGTCGTCACCAACGCCGTCGAAGTGGTCGGGGGACCGGCGATGGGCCCACACGGGTTGCGCCACAGCGCCGCCACCCACCTACTCGAGGGCGGCGCCGACCTGCGCATCGTCCAGGAACTCCTCGGCCACTCGTCGCTCGCGACGACCCAGCTCTACACCCACGTCAGCGTCGAGCGGCTTCGCGCAGTACACGCGCAGGCCCACCCGCGGTCCTAGCCGGTACGGTGAAGCGTGTGAAATTTTCGACGATCCGCACCGTTCTCGCCGTGACGACGGTCCTGCTGGGGGCGAGTTTGGTCCCCGGACAGTCTGCCGCCGCCCCACCGCTGAGCCACGCGGCGACCGAGGCCGGGCTCGTCGACGTCCGGTCCGTCGTGCCCGATGCGATCATCGATCTGCGCTATGCGACGACCGACAACTTCACCAAAGTCCGGCTGTACCCGACGAATGCGCGGTGCCTTATCAGCAAGGACATGGCGCCCGGTCTGGCTACGGCGGGCAAGAAGTTGCGCGGCAAGGGGCTGCGGCTGGTGTTCTGGGACTGTTACCGACCGCACTCTGCCCAGGTCAAAATGTGGCAGGTGGTGCCGAACGCGGCCTGGGTCGCCAAGCCGGGTAACCAGGCCACGAGCCATGAAGCGGGCCGATCCGTGGACGTCACTCTTGCGCAGCGTGATGGCCGCCGTCTCGACATGGGCACCGGATTCGACGACTTCACCCCGGCCTCGCACGCAAATGCCACCGGTATCAGCAGCGTCGCGCAGGCAAATCGTGCGACTCTGCGTTCGGCGATGGAAGCCGGCGGACTGTCGCAGTACGAGGGCGAGTGGTGGCACTACGACGGTCCCGGGTCCGGCACGCCCCGCCCGCATCTGAACGCGCCGGTCTACTAGAGCCGGTCCACTAGGGGACCGGGTACAACCGCACCCGCAGCGCACCGACGAGGCCGAGTGGATTGCGGTATCCGCCGCTCGGCCCGGCGCCGGTCCGCGCACCCCAGTGCAGGCAGGCAGCCACCGGACACCCCTCGTGTTCGCCGGTGACCGTGCCGATCACGTCCCCTCGCCGGACTACGTCGCCCTCGTGAACCTGGGGCTCCACCGGCTCGTAGGTGGTCCACAGCGCCGGCGTGTGCCGGATCGACACGACCGTCTTGCCGCCCACCTGTCCGGCGAAGGTCACCGTGCCGTCCCCGGCGGCCAGCACCGACTGCCCGTCTGTGGCGGCCAGGTCGACGCCGCGATGCCCGCTCATCCAGCGCTGCGCCGGCGGATCGTAGGGGGTCACGACCGCCGGCCGGGGTGACAACGGCCATCCGTAGCGCGCAGCCGCGCACCACGGTGCCGGGGCCAGACAGACGACGATGAGCACGCCCACGACCGTCAGGGCCCGCAAGGAAGTCCGCAGATGACTGTGCCGCATATGGGATTGGACGCACGCGGCCCCTAAACGGTTCCCCACGGCCTGTGCCCAGAAAACCGATTTGGTGGCGCCGACCTGCACCGTTAGACTTGTCAACGCACTTCATCGCGCATCTGCGCAAGTGAAGTGACTTCGCATGCTCGCTACCGATCTTCGCAGGTCGGCGCGGCGCGGGCAGTCCCAGGGAGACCCGGGTACCGACGCCGTGGCAAGCATCAGGATCACCCGCCGACCGGCGGGCGATGACAACTGCAATAGAACAGGAGTCTCGACGATGGCTGTCGTGACCATGAAGCAGCTGCTGGACAGCGGCGCACATTTCGGGCATCAGACCCGCCGGTGGAACCCGAAGATGAAGCGGTTCATCTTCACCGACCGCAACGGCATCTACATCATCGATTTGCAGCAGACGCTGACCTACATCGATCGCGCCTATGAGTTCGTCAAGGAGACCGTCGCCCACGGTGGCACCGTTCTCTTCGTCGGCACCAAGAAGCAG